>JAZQLB010000079.1:0-12383 GCA_045542475.1 Lachnospiraceae bacterium
CCAGCATGTTTTGAAAAATCAATTTGTTTTGTTGCAAGTAAGGCTCTGACTGCTGAGAATATCGCATAATATGACCTTCCGATTGAATCCTTATATTGTCCTGCTTCTAATAATAATTTTGCAGACAATAATTTCTCTTCAGCATTTTCAATACGATACGCTGATAAATCATCCAATCTTCTTGCCCTCCATAACAATATTACGATAATATGGAAGTGTATCCTTATAATTAATAAATTCATCATACGGAATAACTGTTGGAGAAACAACAATATCATTCTGTAAGCCAATTTCTGCCGAAGCATCCCATACAAGCTTCAGCTTATCCTGTAACTCTTTTCTTGGTCCTTTTACAACAGCAACAATATCAATATCCGAATCTAATGTATAATCCCCGCGGGCATAAGAACCATATAGTACAATATCTACAATATCATTACCATATACCTGTCGATAACACGTAATAATATTTTTTAGAATCTTTTCAAAATTAGCATCAACACTCACTCACATCACCGCCTCTCCTTAACATAAATATATCACATATTTTTGTTTTATACAATATATATAATTACAATTTACTATTCCTACTTTTTATTTCATCAAAACGTTCTTTCCCACAATAAGGCAAAACAAATCGTTCAATATCGCCATTACTGATTCCAATATTACAATTCCCGGGAACGGTGAAATTATTTGACTCAATCTTACAATTATGATAATCACATTCAATACAGCTTGAATAGCCTCGCTCCTTAAGACAAGCAGTCACCTCACAGGAATCTCTACAGCCTTTACAATGTATGGATGAATAATCATTCTCAGGTTCATCGTTTCTGTGATAACACTTGTGGTCTCCATGTTGAAAAATAACATTACCGCCATTGCCACTATTACTTTTATGTAACAGACACTGGTCACACCGGTTTCCACACCTTGATATTATTGCATTATCAAGCTTTTCAGTCTTACGATTCGGCTTCCTTTTTATCTCCAACAACTTAATCAGGCTGTCAAAATCCCTATCATCATAAACCTCGAAAAACATCCATTTGCCATCATGATAGGTCTTACATTTATTATAAAATTCAATAATATGCTCTGGAAACTCAGCCTGTCTCGTTTCAAATACAGCCCGCTCATTCTTACCAAAAATAATAAGCAGCGTAAAATATCCCTCGCGAATATAAAGTGTAGCAAAGGTCTTGCCACCACGTCTGAATTTCAGTTCGTCCTTCCCATCGAAAAATTCATCCATTGCATATTTTATTCGGATATATCCTAATAGCCTTGACCATACAGGTGCAGATTTTCTAAGTACCAAATCATACTCATCATGTGATTTTACCATCCTAAGTATCCCTGCCTTTTTTAATAGGTAATCAATCAAATATAACAACAGCCTGTCATATTACTCTCCAACAATCGCCTCAAATACCTTAATTCCATCAACTGCCGCCGAGGTAATTCCACCGGCATATCCGGCACCCTCGCCGCAAGGATATATGCCATGAACATTCACCGCCTGCAAATCCTCATTTCTAAGAATTCTTACCGGAGATGATGTTCTTGACTCAATACCCGAAAGCAGTGCATCATCATCTGCAAAGCCTTTAATCTGCCTGTCAAATGCCTGGATGCCCTCAACTAAAGCCTCTGCAACTGCCTCCGGTAATATACTTCTTACATTTGCCGGAGCATACTGACCTCTAATCTGATTTTTAACCCGATTACCCTCAAGCCCCGAAATCGTACTTTCTTCGTCATTCTTAAAATCCTTGAATCTCTGAACCGGAATCTTACCTTCTTTTAAGCTGTATGCCTTCTCCTCAAGTCTGCGCTGGAACTCAATCCCTGCAAGCACATCCTCTGAACCAAAATCCTCCTTATCAACAGTAACAATAAGCGCCGAATTAGCATTATCACTGTCACGTTTTGAATAGCTCATTCCATTAACCGCCAGTCTGCCCTCCTCTGAGGAAGCATTAACCACAAAGCCCCCCGGACACATACAGAAGGAATATACACCTCTGCCATTTGATGCCCTGTGGGTAAGCTTATAGCTTGCGGGCATGTAATTCTTATATTTTCCATCCCCGAATTCGTGAATATTAATAAGCTCCTGCTTATGCTCTATTCTAAGCCCGACTGCGAAAGGCTTCTGCTCCATATCAAGCTTATCCTTTAACATAGCAAAGGTATCTCTTGCACTATGACCGATTGCAAGCACAAGGGTATCACATTTTATTACTTCCACGCCTGTAGAACATGCCGTGTCATACCCCATGTTATCGGCTTTCACCTGTCTTGAATCCCCTACGACAATTGATTCAACCTTATCTTCTGAAATATTTATATCCAATAGCTGCGTATTAAATCTTATTTCACCGCCAAGACTGATAATTTCATTACGAATACTCCTTACAATCTCAACCAGCTTATCCGTTCCAACATGTGGCTTAGCCTCATAAGCAATACTCTTATCAGCTCCATGCTCAATAAATATACTTAAGGTTTTACTAATTCTTCCATATACTTCCTTAACCTGAGTATTTAACTTACCATCAGAAAATGTACCTGCACCACCCTCGCCAAACTGGGCATTGGACTGAGTATTTAATTTACCGCCATTCCAGAACTCCTCCACTGATTTTATACGCTCCTCAACAGCCTCACCACGTTCGATTACAATAGGCTTATACCCTGCTCTTGCAAGCATAAGAGCACAGAACATTCCCGCCGGTCCAAAGCCAACAATTACCGGATTAGGACGAGTTTTATCCCTGATTAATGGCGGCTCCTTATAATAAACCGTTTTGCTCACCATAACATTGTTATCGTTAATTTTTTTAATTAGTTTCTCTTCGTTTTCACCCTTTATCTTTACATCAACTGCGTAAACAATAAAAATATCCGGCTTCTTTCGTGAGTCAATTGACTTTCTAACGATATTATATGTAAATTCCGCCCCGTCTTTTAAACGAAGAAATTTTTTGATTTTTTTCTTAAGCTCCCTGTCAAGGGCGTTCTCATCAAGGGACACCTCTGGCGAAAGCTTTATCTGATTAATTCGAAGCATATTATTCTCCCTTATTTTTAATTGAATTGCCTGCTATATAGCCGCTGCTCCAAGCCCATTGAAGGTTATAGCCGCCACATATTCCATCCACATCCAAAAGCTCACCGGTAAAATATAGCCCTTTTACAAGCTTTGATTCCATAGTAGTGGTGTCAATCTCGTTAAGAGGTATTCCGCCCTGACATACCTGTGCATTTTCAATACCCTTATTGCCAGTTACATTTACCATAAAATTCTTAAGTAGTTCCGTAAGTTTTTTGGCAAAGGCTTCGATATTTTTCATATTCTTATCCGCTGGTGAATAACCACATTGCTTTATTAATAAATTCATAATTTTCTTATTAACCAGTCCTGTCAACTGGTCTGCAATAGATAAACCGCTATTAAAATCAAGTGAAGATTTAATAAAGGCACTCAATTTATTCATCTCATATTCCGGCATAAAATCTATCTTAGCACTAACTTTATGTCTGCCATCTAATGCCTTAACCGCAAATCTGCTTAACTGAAATACAGGAATGCCTGATATTCCATAATCCGTAAGCTGAAGTTCACCGTATTCATTATATGCCTTTTTACCATCAATATACAAATCAATAGCTGCCTTTGCGCGCACTCCTGATATTTCTTTAAAAAATTTACCATCGCATATAAGTGCTGTCAAAGCCGGAAGCTGCTTAATACAGCCATGCCCAAGTCTTTTAGCTAATGCCAAGCCTGTTACTTCCGGTGTTTTCTTAAGCCCTGCACCTGTACCTGTTGCAATAATAATATTAGCAGCCTTATAATTAGCCATATCTGTTTTTACAACAAATTCCGTTTTCTTATTAATATCCATTACCTTACATGGTACAATAACCTCTACGCCATATTTATTAAGACATTTTCTTAAAGTATCAAGAACGGAGGAAGCCTGTTCGCTATATGGATATACATACCCATCCCTGTCTCTGGTTATCAAACCTTCATCAAAGAAAAAATCAATAACTGCTCTATTATCAAAGCTATTAATAACCTGCATAATATCATTGCCACTTGAACTTCTAAAGCATTTTTCCTCCATATGCAGATTAGTCATATTACATTTTCCATTACCTGTGGCAAGTATTTTTTTACCTACTCGCTCCTCTACTTCAAGCAACAGTACTCTAAGTCCTTTTTTTGCTGCTGTAACAGCTGCCATCATCCCCGATGCCCCGGCACCTATAATAATCACATCATACATCACGAAGTATGCTCCTCCAAAAATTCGTAAAGTTCTTCTATTGTCTTAATCTGTTTGCCTATATATATTTCCTTTTGCAGTTCAAGAGGCAGTCCTGTAACATCAATATCCGTATAGTCATATATTGTCATAAAATCCTCATAATATATAACTACCTTTCCGTCTGCCTCACACAATATAAAATTACCTGTTGTACTATAATCCGGTGTATCATAGCTCTTTCTAATAATTACCTGAGTTGAACCAAACTCTATTAATTCAGCCGTAACAAAGCCCCTTTCCACATCTGCTTCATCCGGTGCTTCAACATAATCATTAATTCTTCCCATAAGCTGTGCTCTCTGTAAGCCAAGCAATGCAATGTCTGGTTCTATAGTATACTCTGTTACATCCAAGGTTTCTATGTTATATTCTTCAATAATTATCTTTGTCTCTCTTTTTATAACCGGCTCATTAATTGCTGATGCTTCCCTGAATTCATAGTAGTCAACTGCGCTTGTCGGCTCCTCTGAATTATTTATTATAGCATAATATCCAATACAATAACAGCTTCCAAAAAGTAATATCAGCGTAACAAAACAGATAATATATAATCGTTTCATTCCTCAAATCCTTTCGAGAATAAATTTTTATATATTATCTGCTTCAAATAGCTATTTTATTCTGTCACCCGAAAAAACATATGGTAGTGCATCATAGAAGCGGATATCAAGAGCTCCCTCTTTCACATCCTCCAGATAAATCACACCATCCTTGTCCATAAATTCAGACAAAAACTGTCTGCACACACCACAAGGATATGCGTATTCTCCCGACGAGCATACAACCGCAATCGCAATAAAATGAGCCTGACCTGATGAAACTGCCTTAACCGCCGCAGTTCTTTCCGCACATATAGTCGCACCATAAGAAGAATTTTCTATATTACAGCCTGTAAAAATCTCACCACTCTCAGTAAGAATCGCTGCCCCCACCTTAAAATTCGAATATGGTGAATAAGCATACTCCATGGCTTCCTTTGCCTTATTTATAAGGATATCCCTCATAAATGCCTCCTTACATATCTCTTGTTATTCCAAGCTGCTCCAAAATCTCGTTCTGACCTGCTTCCATGACCTTTGCCTCTTCCTCTGTCATATGGTCATAGCCAAATAAATGCAGCATACTATGAGCCACCAAAAACGCCAGCTCTCTCTTAGGTGAATGATTATACTTGTCCGCCTGCTCAAAAACCTTCTCAACAGAGATTACAATATCTCCAAGCATCAGTTCACCGCTCTCCAGATTAAAGCAGTCATCACAATCCTCAAGGAAATCAAATTCTCCTGCCTCTTCATAGTCCACAAGTGGAAATGACAGTACATCCGTAGGATTATCAATATTTCTAAACTCTTTATTAATCTCCTTAATAGCTGCATTGTCTGTTAATACTACACTAACCTCTGCCTCATACGGACATTCCTTATAATCCATTGCCTGATTAATAACATCTTCGATTATCTTCTTATAATCGAAATCAAAACTTACCTGTGTTTCTTCTTCAATAGTTATTGTCATACATACCTCTTTACCGGTTTATTAACCTTTTTATCTGACTGGTCACGCTGCTTCTTCTTGGATGCTTCCTTGCTTTCATAATCATCATACGCCTTAACAATCTTCTGCACCAAAGGATGTCTTACAACGTCCTCACTTGTAAGCTTACATACGCCAATCTCATCTACCTTGCCAAGTACCTTAAGTGCCACATCCAGACCGCTTGTAACGTCCTTTGGTAAATCCTTCTGTGTTAAGTCACCTGTTATTACTACCTTAGATCCAAAACCGATTCTGGTTAAGAACATCTTCATCTGGGCAGGTGTAGTATTCTGTGCCTCATCCAGAATAATAAATGCATTATCCAAGGTTCTTCCTCTCATATATGCCAGAGGTGCCACCTCAATAAGCCCCTTCTCCGTATTATGAAGAAAACTGTCCGCACCCATTATCTGATAAAGTGCATCATATAAGGGTCTAAGGTAAGGGTCAACCTTACTCTGTAAATCTCCTGGAAGGAAGCCTAACTTCTCACCAGCCTCAATGGCAGGTCTGGTAAGAATAATCCTGTTAACCTCATTATTCTTAAATGCCGTAATAGCCATCGCCATGGCAAGATATGTCTTACCTGTTCCGGCAGGACCTACACCGAACACAATCATTCTTTTCTTAATTGCATCAATATATTCCTTCTGACCTATAGTCTTTGGCTTAATAGGCTTACCGGCTATGGTTCTGGCGATTATATCCTCATCAAGCTCTAAGATAGCCTCTGACTTATTCTCAAAGGAGAGGCTTAAGGCATAATCCACATTCTGCTCCGTAATGGTATTTCCTCTTTTTGACAGCTCGATAAGATTATTAAATACTGTAGCAGCACGCTTCGCAGCCACATCACCACCTATAATCTTAAGCTCGTTATCCCTTGATATTATAGTTACCTTAAGTGTCTTTTCTATCTTTTTAAGAAAAGCATCATAATTACCAAATACATTCCGGCTATGCTCTGCCGGTATATCCATGATACTTTCAATTATACTCATGTGTAATGGCCTCCCTTAATTCGGTCTTCTCTATGGCATATATAAAGCCATACATCTGCGCCTCATTCTCGTTTACTGTTATTTTAACATTATTTTCTACTATTTGAATACCCTTTTCTTCTAATTTTTCTAAATAATCATTAAAATCCCTTTCAAGAAGAAAATTCAGCTGCTCATCTGTGTATTTAGCCTTTGTCGGAGTATACTCATAATAGTAAGTTGTAATAACATTAACCGGCAGATAAAAGTCCTGATAAAGACATAATGACCAGTTTTCGCTGACTTTATCCACGTATTCATAATTCTCGCTATATGGCTTGACATCAATTAGCTTTTCTCCAAAATTAAAGCTTACACTTTTATAATAGTTTCCTGAATATGCCTTATATATATAATTCCTTTGAAGCACTTGTGAATAAGGTAGCTGTATATACAGATACACATCACCATCTGCATATACATAATCCTCTTTAATTGGATTGCCCCCCTCATCATAAGTAACAACCGTTCCGCTAACCAATATATCTCCTTTTTTTACAATATCCCCTTCCTTTACAATCGGCGTGCCACTTCGCACAACAATGGAATCCACTATACCATCAGTATGTGCCAGAATATCAGATGGAGAACCTTGTGATAGCTCTATAATGTTATCTGTATTTTCGCGGACATTAATATTAAGCCTGGTTCCCTCTAAGGCTACCGATACCCAGATAATACCATTAAAATCCTTTCTTATCTGTGCTTCCAAAGCCTCGCAATCCACTGCACTTTTAAGTGTCCCATAGGTTATTTCATATTCACTAAGATAATTGTACATCTGCTCATCTGAATACATCATATTTCCTGATATTGAAATATTCCATATAAACTGCTTTAAAACCAATAGTATTCCTAAAAAAATAAGCCCTCCTATAAAAAAAGAGCTATGCTTAAGCATGGATTTAATCATAAAAGGCAGTCCATATTTATCAAGAAGCTTAAGACAGGGCTTTGCTTTTCTGACAATCGGTCTTAAGCTATAGTAATCCTCTAAGGTAACAACAAAGGAATAGCCATTCTTCCAAGGCTTTATATCATATAATATTATTCCTCTGCTTCCACATATATTAAAAAAGCGTTCCAGACACAATTCATCAATTCCCAGCCTGACATGGCCCTTAAACCAGTTCATTTTCATATAATATCAATTCCCTTTATTTTACCGTTAACAGAAATCTCGCCATCATTTATGTACTCTATGGAAAGAGCCTCCCCCTTTATGCCAACAAAGAATTTCTTTACCCTGATTTTAATGCTTGTATCAGAGATTTCTTTAATACTCTCCACACCCTCTACATAAATATTCTTATTTCCTGTAACAGCAATATTAAAATTATTAGAAGCTGCACCCTTGTAAGAAAAAAACTCTTCCAACCGTTCCTTATTCATATATTCTTACAATCTCCTGATGCATTCTTATTTGATATTATGTATCTAAACAAAAAAATATGACAGGTACATACATACCTGTCATAACATTCAATAGAATATTCAATTATTAGTTGAACTTACGCTTTCTAGCAGCCTCTGATTTCTTCTTACGCTTAACGCTTGGCTTCTCGTAATGCTCTCTCTTACGAATCTCCTGCTGAATACCTGCCTTAGCACAGTTTCTCTTGAATCTGCGTAAAGCACTATCTAATGATTCATTCTCTTTAACGATTACATTTGACATAGTCTCACACCTAACCTCCCTCCAGTTGCATATTGTGCCTCAACTGTTTGGGTTTTTTCGCACATAGAGATTATAACACAAATAAATTATACGTCAACACTTTTTTGCGTTTTTCCAAAAAATATTAGTTTTTTCCAATTATTGGACAAATTATTTTATGGCGTTTACTATACTTTTATAGCCTTCAACTTCATATGTTAGATACAATAAAGTGAATATTGTCCATGCTTGATGCTACCAACATAATCTGTATAAACAAGCCCCTGCTCCTTTGATACGGCACTCTGAATAAGCTTCTTTGTAAGCTCCGGCACATCTGGCATTTCTAAAGCCTTATCAACATCAATCCATAAAACCTCACTATTTTCATTATTATCTGAATGAGCCTCACCCGAAACATATTCTGCTCTGAACGCCACATACCAGTCATGCATATTAAATCTGACCCCGATAATATTAAGAGGCTTAATCGTTATGCCTGTCTCCTCCATAAATTCACGCACCAACGCATCCTGTGCTGTTTCCCCGAAATTCACATATCCTCCGGGGATAATCAGCTTTCCGTTTCCTGTGCCATAGGTGTGACGTGCAAGAAGCACCTTACCATCCTTAATTACAACTCCTGTGACACTTTGACACCAATTGGTATTTTCTTCGCTCATTTTCAATCCCTCCGTACACGTTCTTATTCCCAGTTTATTCTTTCTTAATCATTTTCTAAAATCCATTTATCCGCTTCGATACAATTCAAACACACTTCCACATTACATTCCTTGGCTCTTGAATAAAACTCATCCATTCTAACAAATTCAAAGCCACTCTTTTCCTGAACGCGCTTGGAATTATGGTTGTCCGTATTATGAGAACACCAGATTTTCTCAAGTCCCAGCTCATTAAAGCCGTATTGTATCATTCGTTTGCATGCCTCCGGCATATAGCCCTTGCCCCAATACTGGAAGCCCAGCCAAAAGCCAATTTCTGCCTGCTTTTCATTCTCACAGAATTTACTTTCTGTATTCGGCATAATGCCTATATCTCCGATTATCTTATTATTGTCCTTTAAAACAAGAGCAAAGGTGTAATCATTTATTAGTATATTTTTCAAAACAAAAGCACTTTCTTCGCTGCTCTTATGCGGTGTCCAGCCGCACGGCGGTCCCACATGCTCGTCCTTTGCAAGCTCGTATATTTCTTCCACATCCTCCATTGTCCATGGGCGGATGATTAATCTTTCGGTTTCAAGTTGCATACTCAGTCCTCCGTATATTGTAAAAATTAAATCTATCCTCTATGTAAAGAAATGGATTTGCCATCCTTACAAATTTGCGTTTGTTGTCCATCCTTAATCATATATGCTTCTCCATATAATGTCGTTTGTCCATCATCAAGCATTATATAACTCCCATCATTCAATGCAATTATCTCATGACCAAGGCTATCAGCAAAAGTGATATCCTCTATCAGACGCATGCCATCCAAATATTCATCTTTAAGGCTTTGATAATGCGGAAAAATATTAATATCCGTTATTCCCAGTCCGGTAATCCAACGCTCATAGAGCGGGTCAACCGCCTCACCCTCAAATTCCGGACCAGCATAAACTATATCTGCACAATTCATAGAACCGGCACTCCATGCAACAATAATTCCATTATACTCTGATAACCGTTCCTTTAATCGTAGTTGCTTCATAAACCTGTTTTGCGTAGGCACATGTCCGCCTGCTAAAATGAGTACATCTATATTTCCCAAATTCTCAACGGCATTGAGTTTTCTATCATCACACTTGTCGATGTATGAAACACTCAGCCCACTCATAGAAAGGGCTTCTTTTAAGCAGGCACACACACTATCATTCTTCTCGTAATCGCTTGGGTCAGCACAAATGATTAGTACCTTTGCATTCTGTATCCAGATAGATTTAAGGTTGTCTAACAACCCATTATGCCTAATCAAAACAGATGGCACTCTGGTTCCGTTCACCTTGCTTGAACCACCAAGAGAGCTTGTCAACATTGCTTTCATAATATTCCTCCAATTTTTTTCTAAAAAAATTCTAACAGTTTTTCATTAATTTCATCGATATTTTCGCCTTGTGCCTTCAATTCTGAATACAGCCGAATTGCACTAATTTCCTCCCGATCCTGCCGTTTTTCCTCAATCACCTTGATAAGCTCCTTTGAAAGAGTCACTCCATACAGACCACCATATTCGTCATGCCATTCTTTTATCCAATAGCCGGGCGGCATATAATAATGTACCACGCCCAAATATTCAAACTCAATATTGCTAATACCAAGCTCCTCTTTACACTCCCGCGTGATACATTCCCTAAGAGCCTCACCTTCTTCAATAATTCCGCCAAATGTTTCCCAGTCACTTCTCCACTTATGATATCCCAATAAATAATCACCCTCTATTTTTACAATAAGTAAAGCATGATTTAAGTCAGGAAACCTTTGTAAAGCCTCGTCTTCTCTAATATCAATTTTCTCTATAATCTCTGCACCGTTTTTTGCTCTAAAAATCATCTGCCGACTCCTCTTTAGTTATATTTGTATCGCATTATTCATGCCTATAATGTCAACTCCATATACCCACAGGTAAAAGGAAAAAAGTCATATTTCTTCGTTCCTATATGTACAAAGCCATATTTCTCATACCACTGCCTAAGGACCTTATTTTCTTCAACAATTCCTATGTTCATTTTAGCACAGCCATATTCCTTAGCAGTATTAAAGGCATGTTCCAAAAGAGCCTCACCAATTCCTTTATGACGATACTGCGGAAGAACACACACATTATTAAGCTCACACTCATTATTCTCCTGTAATAATAACGAATAATATCCCACTATTGCACCCTTATCAAAATATGCAAACATCGGTCTGTGCTCATTATTAAGCTGCCAGTTAAGTCTCTTTATGTCTGTTGCAAATGCCGTAAACCTCGGTGCATTATCTACCGTAAAACCGAATTCATCAGCAACAGTAAGAAAACTTTCCCTGATTACATTAACACATTCTGTAAGCTGTGCTTCTTCGACTGCCTTAATTTTGCATTTATGGTAATCCTCAGCCGTCATGCCATGCATACAGGCATCCACAATCCCCTTATCGTTATAAATCTCCATTTCAATACATTTCCAGTTTTCACCCATGATAGGGATATAAAAATCCTTCTGATTAGGCTTATCACAAAACCCTGCAGCTTTATAACAATTGTGAGCCTGAGGATTATTCTCAAACACACCTAACGATATTCTATCAACCTTAAGAATGTCAAAAGCATATTTAGCTGCCAGCTTAAGCATTTCCTTACCATAGCCCTTTCCACGCTTGGAATCGTCCACAATAATAAATCCAAACCTAAGATTGTGTTTAGCCTCATCCGTAAATCTCATAATCAGATGTCCCACAACACCGCTTTCATCAAAGGCGGTCATTGGATAAAATGCATCCGAATAGTCCTGCTGTTCATAATGCTTATTAATATCCTCTGCACTTATCGGATAAGCCTCATATCTGTCCGCACACCATTTTCTAAAGGAAACCTCGTCCTTAATCCATTTTACTATATATTCTGCATCACATTTCTTATATGGTCTTAATCTTAGCATTATAAGCACCTCCGCCTCTTAATGTTTATTCCTTATATGCTTTATACTCTCTCTAAATCAAACCTTTCAATTATCATCTCAGCCACCTCATCCGGCTCAAGACTTGAATTATCAATCTTAATATAATTCTCAAAAGGTATCTCACCCTCATTACTTACCAGACG
>JAZQLB010000080.1:0-17354 GCA_045542475.1 Lachnospiraceae bacterium
GTTCTTGATGCAATGCTTGCGCAGGATCCAATGAGCCGTGTAGCATGTGAGACATGTACTAATACAGGCTTTGTTATGGTAATGGGTGAGATTACAACTAAGGCTAATGTGGATATTACAGATATTGTTAGAAAGACAGTAGTGGAAATTGGTTATGACCGTTCGGAGTATGGTTTTGATGGCAACACCTGTGCGGTTATGGTTGCTCTTGATAAGCAGTCGCCTGATATTGCCATGGGGGTTGATAAGGCTTTAGAGGCTAAAGAAAATCAGATGTCGGACGAGCAGATTGATGCAATTGGTGCCGGAGACCAGGGTATGATGTTTGGTTATGCAACTAATGAGACAGAGGAGTATATGCCATATCCTATCGCTCTTGCTCACAGACTTTCAAGACAGCTTACCAAGGTTAGAAAGGATGGCACACTTAAGTATCTTCGTCCTGATGGTAAGACACAGGTAACTGTTGAGTATGATGATAATTACAAGCCTGTACATCTTAATGCAGTTGTATTATCTACACAGCATGACCCGGATGTTACACAGGAGCAGATTCATGCAGATATTAAGAAGTATGTATTTGATGAGATTCTTCCACAGGAGTTAGTGGATGAGAATACTAAGATGTATATTAATCCAACAGGACGTTTTGTTATTGGCGGTCCTAATGGAGATAGTGGTCTTACAGAACGTAAAATTATCGTAGATACCTATGGCGGGTTTGCACGTCATGGCGGCGGTGCCTTCTCGGGTAAGGACTGAACTAAGGTAGACCGTTCAGCAGCTTATGCAGCTCGTTATGTTGCAAAGAATATTGTTGCAGCAGGTCTTGCTGACAGATGTGAGATTCAGCTCTCATATGCTATCGGTGTAGCTCAGCCGACCTCAGTTAATGTGGAGACCTTTGGAACAGGTAAGCTTTCTGATAAGCAGCTTTCTGAAATTGTAGCTGAGAATTTCGATTTAAGACCGGCAGGAATTATTAAGATGCTTGATCTTAGAAGACCAATATATAAGCAGACAGCAGCCTACGGACATTTTGGACGTAATGACATTGATGTACCATGGGAGAAGATTGATAAGGCGGAGATTCTTAAGAAATATCTGTAGAATTTGTTTATTGAAAAATATGGAATTATTTATATTTAATTTATAAACAATCCATGTAATATGTGATAAAATAAGCATGTAAGTATAGTGGCTTACATGCTTATTTTTATATACTATTTCACATATAGGAGCTTATATGAAATTTAAGACAAAGTTAAAAATAGCCTTCTGTGTGCTTGTTATTGTGCCAATAATGTTCATTTTACTTGTGGCAGGAGTGGGAATATACAGATTACATTCGTTGTATCAGTCTTATGAGGTAGAGGATCATACTTATGCATCCTTCTTTAATCCTATGCTGGTGTTTAATGCATATAACGGAAAGATACAGGATGAGCTTTCGGATAAGGTTGAAAATCAGCCGGATATATTGTGTAACACAGAATATCTTGACGGGTATGTCAGTGAGCTTAGGGATGAGTCCTCATATGTTATAGTTAATGTAGGCGGAGAATATATTTATAAGGGTGGAAAAAGTGATGAGGAAATAAACCTGCTCCATGAGGAGCTGATGCAGATGGGGAAAATGCAGCAGGATATGGATGGAGGCGTATATCTTGGTGGCGAATTCCAGCTGTTGGTAAGCTTTGTTGACTTTGTAACCTCAGAGGATGAGGCTGGTTGTGCTTATGTTATTACCAAAATAGATCATGTTACACCTCAGGTTAAGGAGCTTTTTTATTCCTTTGTTTTTGCGCTTGCAGTAATTCTTATATGTGCCAGTGGAGCCATGACAGCATGGATATACAGAGGCATGCTTACTCCGATTAAGAAGCTTAAGCAGGCAACCCATAACATTACGGAGGGCAATCTTGATTTTTCCATGGAAAGCGACAGACGTGATGAGATTGGTGAGCTGTGTGACGATTTTGAAGCCATGAGAAAACGGCTTAAGGAATCAGCAGAGGAGAAAATTCAGAATGACAGGGAAAGCAAGGAGCTTATCAGTAATATTTCCCATGATTTAAAGACACCTATAACAGCCATTAAGGGGTATGTAGAGGGCATTATGGATGGTATTGCAGATACTCCTGAGAAGATGGATAGGTATATTAAAACAATTTATAATAAAACCATGGATATGGACAGGCTGATTAATGAGCTCACTCTATATTCCAAAATTGATAATAACCGAATTCCATATAATTTTAATAAAATTAATGTATCAGATTATTTTGATGATTGTGTGGAAGAGATTAAGATGGAGCTTGATTCCAAGAATATTGAGCTGGGGTTCTTTAATTATACGGACAGGAGCACCATGATTATTGCTGACCCTGAACAGCTAAAGCGAGTGGTTAATAATATTATAAGCAATTCTGTTAAGTATATAATGGCAGGCAGGAAGGGAATTATTAATATCAGAATTAAAGATATGGAGGATTTTGTTCAGGTAGAGATAGAGGATAACGGCAAGGGAATTGCCCAGAAGGATATTCAGTATATTTTTGACCGTTTCTACAGAACCGACTCCTCTCGTAATTCATCCCAGGGCGGAAGCGGCATAGGCTTGTCCATTGTTAAGAAGATAATTGTTGATCACGGTGGGCAGATATGGGCAACCAGCAAAGAGGAAACAGGAACCATTATGTATTTTGTACTTAGAAAATATATAGAAGCACCAAGAAGATAATGTGTGCCAAGGCACGGAAAAGGAGAGAATATGAGTAGAATATTGATTATTGAGGACGAAGAGAGCATTGCAGAGCTTGAAAGGGACTATCTTGAGATTAGCGGATATGAGGTAAATATTGCCAATGACGGTGCAGAAGGTCTTAGAGAGGCGTTGGCAGGAGATTATGATTTATTTATTTTGGATTTGATGCTTCCGGGAATGGATGGCTTTGAAATCTGCAAGGAGATTCGTAATAAAAAGAATACCCCGATTATCATGGTGTCTGCTAAGAAGGATGACATTGATAAGATAAGAGGTCTTGGACTTGGCGCGGATGATTACATGACCAAGCCTTTTAGCCCAAGTGAGCTGGTTGCCAGAGTAAAGGCACATCTTGCCCGTTATGAGAGACTGGTGGGCAGTGCAGTTAATGAAAATGAAATCGTAGAAATCCGCGGAATTAAGATTGATAAGACCGCCAGAAGAGTCTATGTAAACGGGGAGGAACGTCAGTTTACGACTAAGGAATTCGACCTTCTTACCTTCCTCGCCCAGAATCCAAACAGGGTGTATACCAAGGAAGAGCTGTTTAATAAGATATGGGATATGGAGTCAATTGGCGATATTGCCACAGTTACGGTGCATATTAAGAAGATTAGGGAGAAGATTGAGTTTGATACCTCGAATCCGCAATATATTGAGACGATTTGGGGTGTGGGGTACCGCTTTAAGGTATAGTATATTCCCAAATCGTCTTACGATTCTGGGGAGTTGGGTATCGGTTTAAGGTGTAAGTAGTGGTTAAAAATGCCGAAAATATCGGGAAAATTCTAATAAAAAAAGGCTTTACCTGAGTGGTTATCATGAACTGCTTAAGATAAGAAAGTCTTGTATAAATATCTGAAAACATATAAAATACCTTGTATAAACGGACAAAGTGAGGCAAGGAAGATACGTGGAAGATATTAAGAAGCTTATAATATACGAGGATGACAGCATGTATGTGTGCCACAAGCCTGCCGGAGTGTTATCCCAGGCGGACAGAGGCTTTTCGCAGGACATGGTAAGTGCGCTTTTATTATTTGAGAGAAAAAAGGGGAATAAGCAGCCCTTTATAGCTCCGGTTAACCGTCTTGACAGACCAGTCGAAGGTCTTATTATTTTTGCAAAAAGCAGTAAGGCAGCGGCGGAGCTTACCAGACAGATTACATCAGGTGGCGTGGATAAGTACTATTATGCTGTTGTAAAAAGACCGGATATTCAGGGTGAATTAGAGTATAACAGGTCGGTATCTCTTACAGATTATCTTTTAAAGGATGGAAAAAATAATATTTCCAAGGTTGTGGAAGCCGGTACAGAAGGAGCAAAAAAGGCGGAACTTAAATATAGTGTTCTGGCGGCTTCAGATAAGGAATTATTACTTAAGGTTAAGCTTTATACAGGCAGACACCATCAGATAAGAGTTCAGCTTGCCAATGCCGGAATGCCCATAGCAGGTGATACTAAGTATAATCCGGATAACGAAGCCGCAGGGGCAAAGGAGGGCAAATGGGTTAATATAAGCTTATGTTCATATAGACTGGAGCTTATCCATCCGGTGACTAAGAAAAAACTTGAATTTGAGACAGTTCCTAAGTCAGAGCACTTTAAGTCATTTGATTTTTTTAAATAAATACTGGTTCATAGTTCCAGTATAGATATTTCAAACCAAACCATAATAATGCTATAATTATAATGTGTGAGGTTTAAAATGATTAATGAGAAATCAAAGAAGATAATTACATATGTGGGAGCTTCAGTGGCGGTATATATTGTGCTTAAGTATATACTCCCGCTTGGAGCTCCCTTTATTGTGGCTTTTTTCTTTTCCATGCTGCTTAATCCGGTTGTAACCTTTATGAATAAGCGACTTAATTTTAAAAGAAGCATTGCTACTGTTATGGTAATGCTTTTTGCAGGAGTGCTGATAGGCGGAGCTCTGTGGTATCTTGGCAGGGTGTTAACTCTCCAGATAAGAAATGTGGTGGAAAATTACAATTACTATTACGACACAGTAAATTTAAGAATGTGTGATATATGTGATAAGCTGGATACAGGTCTGGGCTTTAAAGGCGGGACCACCATTAATTATATCAACAACATGCTTTTGGTGCTATCCGATGCTGCTACAGAAAAGCTTATGCCAGCCATTATGGGGAAATCCTTTTCTGCGTTCAAATGGATGGTGTCAATAGGGGGAGTGTTTGTAATTTTTTATATGTCAGTTTTCTTTATTACAAAGGATTATCATAAGCTTAAGGATATGGTTAAGGAAAAGACAGAGGCACAGGAAACAGGATTTTTGTTGAAACGTGTCGGACATGTTGTTACCACGTATTTAAAAACTCAGCTTATTATTATAGGTGTTACTACTGTAATATGTGCCATAGGATTTCTTTTTATGAAGAATTCCTATTGGCTGTTGCTCAGTATTCTGATAGGGCTGGTGGATGCACTACCAATATTCGGAACCGGAACAATACTGCTTCCTTGGGCAATAATTACCGCTTTGGCAGGAAATTATCTTAATGCCTTAGTGATACTCAGTATATATATAATTTGCTATTTTTCGAGAGAGTATTTAGAGCCAAAGCTTATGGGAAAGGATTTAGGCATACATCCTTTGTTTATGCTGATGGCAGCCTATGTGGGACTGGTTTTGTTTGGAATAGCAGGTGTTATAACGGGACCGATAGCAGTCATGCTGATAAAGGAAATAATTATTTATTATAATGACTTGTAAGAGAGGGCTTTTTAGAGGTATACTATAGTATAATAGGGTAACAATACGCATTAAATCAATAATAAGTAAATTTTTGTTACTGATATTATAAAAAACTATTATAGGTAGAGGAAAATGATTTTTGCATCAGCGGTTTTTTTATTTGTTTTTTTTCCAATAGTTGTTATTGGACATACGATTATTAAAAATACAATAATAAGGAATGTACTGCTTGTTCTGGCGAGTCTGCTTTTTTATGCATGGGGTGAGCCGGTATATGTGCTTCTTTTGCTGTTTTCCATTATGATGAATTACTGGTTTGGAAGATGGGTTAAGGGGCGTAAGGTGGTACTTGTGGCAGCGGTAGTGGTTAATATGGCGATGCTGGTTGTCTATAAGTATGCAGGCTTTCTTGTGGAAGTTTATAACAGCCTGCCTTTTGGGGATTTACCGGTGCCGGCTATTACCATGCCTATCGGTATCTCGTTTTTTACCTTTCAGGCGTTGTCCTATGTTATAGATACATATAAGGACAAAGAAGGAAGGGCTGGGGACTTTTTTGATGTCATGCTATATATTTCTCTTTTTCCACAGCTGGTGGCAGGGCCGATTGTTAAATATAATACGGTGAGGGAGCAGCTTCATAAAAGAGAGGTTACGGTTGATGGCTTATATTCAGGTATTCAAAGATTTATAATAGGTCTTTCTAAAAAAATGCTTATTGCCAACGTTATGGCGGTGGCTGCGGATAAGATATTTGCGCTGCCTGTAGGTGAGCTTGATATGGCAGCAGCATGGGTCGGTGGTATAAGCTATATGCTGCAGATATATTTTGATTTTTCGGGCTATAGTGATATGGCTGTGGGTATGGGAAGGATGTTTGGATTTACATTTCCGGAGAATTTTAATTACCCATACATTTCTACTTCTATAAGAGAATTTTGGAAAAGATGGCATATATCTCTGACAGACTGGTTCAGGGAGTATCTTTATATTCCGCTGGGCGGTAACAGAAAGGGGAGAAACAGAACTCTTTTTAACAGATTTTTTGTATTTTTGTGTACCGGAATATGGCATGGTGCTAATGTTACCTTTGTTGTATGGGGAATATATCATGGGCTTTTGACTTTGGCTGAGACATTATTTGAAGAATGCTTTAAAAAGGAAAGAGCAGGTAAGGATATAATTATTAATGCACAAAAAAGTATTGTGCTCAGGGTGCTGGGGCGAGTGTATACCCTGTTTGCGGTTATGGTGGGCTTTATTATATTCAGGGCAGATACCTTCCATTATGGGGCAATAGTTATTATGAAGCTGTTCAGCTTTAGCACTACCGCAATAGGAAGTATGACGGCTGCATCACTGCTTAGTCCTTTATTTGTGGTGACAGCTATTGTGGCAATTGTTGGTGCAACTCCTGTAATTAATGTATTTAGGGCATTTGAAGGAAAGGCAGCTTTAAAATACGTGGCTATGGCAGGAACCTTGATTTTGTATGTATTATGTATTTTTGAGGTGGCAGCAGGCTCATATAATCCGTTTATATATTTCAGATTCTAAGGAGAATACAGTGAAGAAGGATAGATTTGTAAAAATTGCATATGTGGTGCTGTTTATTGTGATTAGCCTTATTCCGCTGTTATTCTTTGACAGTAAGCAGCCCCTTATAGGAAATGAGACAAGAGCAGTAAAGCCTTCGCTCATTACAGATGGCGGAATTAATACAGGCTTCTTTTCAGAGGCAGATGCATATGTGGCACAGAATTTTGGTTTTAGAAATGATTTGGTGTATGCCGGTAATGCTTTTAAAAGTGCATTATTTAAGACGTCGGGACAGCCGAGTGTAATTATCGGTGAGGAGGGCTGGCTTTTTTATGAAAGTGCACTTAAGGATTATGTGGGAAGTGACAGATTAAGTGCTGTGGAGATAGAGAAGCTGGCAGCTATTCTGCAGCTTACCCAGGAGTATGTTAGTGGGCAGGGAAAGGACTTTATTTTTATGTCCGCTCCTAATAAAATGTCTGTATATGGAGAGTATATGCCATATTATTATATACAGGCGGACACATCTACCGATTATGAAAGGCTTATGGCAGAATTAAGAGATAGTCAGGTGTGTCATGTTGATTTAAATAATGTTATGCAGGCAGCAAAGCTTACCGGAATACGGTTGTATCATAAAAAGGATTCACATTGGAATAATTATGGTGCGGCGGTTGCCTATGAGACCGTTATGAAGGAGCTTGAAGCCGTATATGGAGGCTATGTGTATACAACCTACACTGATAAGGGCTATGATGTACGCAATAATTTCTCAGGGGATTTACAGAATATGCTGTTTCCGGGGTCGGATTATAAGGATGAGCAGGTATATTTTGATGTAGCAGAAACCTATGAATACACAAGCCGGTTTAAAAGTGAGGAGGATTTGTTGATAAGTACGGCAAATCAGGCGGCTTTTGTGGATAAAAACGCAATCTTGTACAGGGATTCCTTTGGTAATGCACTTTACAGCTTCTTTGCAAATGATTTTGAGGAGCTTAATGCAAAGAGAGAAATTCCTTATAATATATATTCTGTTATTGACAACACGGACGTGGTAATAATTGAGCTGGTTGAGAGAAATCTTGGTAATTTATTAAAATATGTTCCGATTATTCCTGTATCATTTGAAGAAGATTTTCTTGCGAAAAATCAGATAAATGAAGAGGTGGAAGGAAAGCAGGTGCAGGGTTATCTGTCATTTTATCAGGAAGGGCTGTATGCATTAACCGGTAGCTGTGTGGAACTTGAAAATACGGCAGAAATATATCTTTTAACCGATGATAAGGTATATAGGCTTATGCCGGCAGGGGAAGAATGTGATTTCACAGGCTTCCTTGAAACGGATTTGGCATGTGAGCTTACAGAGAGTGAAAATAATCCTTCAATAATATATGAAAAAAATGGTTTATATGTTAAAATACCTTTAATTGTGACTTTACAAGATTAAAAAATTAGGTTAAGGTAATGCTTATGGGAATAAAAAAGATAGTGAGGCGTGTATGAAGAAAAGATTATTAGTATTATTAATGGTGATGACAGTTCTTTTAACAGCATGTTCTAAGGGCTCGGACAAGGCAGAGCTTAAGTGTGAATTCACACCGGCAGGAACTAACCTTACACTGGTTCCCGGTGAGAAATTTGTGGCAGACGGACTTGGTGAAACAAGTGCATATATGGAGGCGGCAAGCTGTTATTATGAGGGTATGGATAAAATATATACCTATGAGGGCTATGAGGTAACTACCTATCCTTTGAGTGATGGAGATTATATTCAGGATATTTCCGTATCGGATGCAGCTATAAAGATGGATGGCGGAATCGGAATTGGTTCGAGCCTGGCTGATGTAGAGAAGGCATTTGGTTCGGATTATACTTTGGCTGGAAAGATGTATAAGTATTACGTTGATGACAGCAGATATTTGTATTTTTTTATTATGGATGATGTGGTAAAATACTATGGATATGCAACAGAGGTGAGATAATATTGAAGAAACGAGTGAGAATAACAATTATTCTTGGTTTAATTATTTGTATGCTTTGCGGCTGTAATAATACGAAGCCGGATGTAATAATTGGAACCACACCTTCGGCAGAAAACACATCTGCCGAGACTACAGAAAGTACAACAGAAACTACAACACAGGAGCCGGAGACTTCTGTATCGGAGACAGACGTCCCGTCAAGTGAGGCGGTAAGCACAGAGGAAGTAAGTACGCAGGAGGTAACAGAAACAACTCCTGAGGAGAGTGCTAGTGAAGAGATTACTACCGAAGCTCCAACAACACAGGAAGCTACAACTTCCCAGCCGGCAGAACCAGAGACTGCAACACAGGCACCGACTGTATCAGAGGAGCCAAAGGCTTGGGATTTACTTAATAATGAACCTCTTAATCCGACAACCTCAGGTTATACTGAGCTTGACAATCTTATTAATAATTTCATTACTAATGAGGTGGCACTTACGGATGACATGTCGCCATACCAGAAGGTATGGACCTGCTATGAGTGGTTTATTAAAAATATAGTGTATAACCGAGGTATGGATGCCAATGCAGGACAGTATTCATCCTCTGATCCGGCGACAACACCGGTTGAGGTTTTATGGGCAACAGATCTGCTTAATACCTATCAGGGCTGCTGCTATAACTATTCTGCAGCATTTATGTATATTATGAGAGCCTTGGGCTATGATGCACATCTTGTCAGCGGACAGGTTTCATCATATAACGGCGGAACAACACCGCATTGCTGGTTATATGTTAATCTTGGTGGAGTGGCATATACCTTTGACCCGGATGTGGATATGAACTATTATTGGAGATATTTAAAAGAGGGCAAGGAAGTCATGTCAACCCTGTTCTGTAGAAGAATGGATACAATGAATTATTTCTATACAATAGAAAAGTATCATGATATTTAAGGAGAAGAATTATGGCAAACGATAAGAAATTAGTAGAGGCAATTACATCAATGGATGTGGATTTTGCCCAGTGGTATACAGATATTGTTAAAAAGGCAGAGTTAATGGGATATTCAAGCGTTAAGGGCTGTATGATTTTTAAGCCTGCAGGCTATGCGCTTTGGGAGAATATCCAGCATGAACTTGACAGAAGATTTAAGGAAACAGGCGTTGAGAATGTATATATGCCTATGTTTATTCCAGAGAGTCTCTTACAGAGAGAGAAGGACCATGTAGAGGGCTTTGCGCCTGAGGTTGCATGGGTAACTCATGGCGGCTTAAATGAGCTTCAGGAGAGAATGTGTGTAAGACCTACATCAGAGACCTTATTCTGTGATTTTTATAAGGACGAGGTTCAGTCATACAGAGACCTTCCAAAGGTATATAACCAGTGGTGTTCAGTAGTTCGTTGGGAGAAGGAAACAAGACCATTCCTTCGTTCAAGAGAGTTCTTATGGCAGGAGGGTCATACCGCTCATGCAACAGCGGAGGATGCGGAGGAGAGAACACTCCAGATGCTTAATTTATATGCAGACTTTTTAGAGGAGGTTCTTGCAATTCCTGTTGTTAAGGGTCGTAAGACTGATAAGGAGAAATTTGCAGGAGCAGAGGCTACATATACTATCGAGGCACTTATGCATGATGGTAAGGCATTACAGTCCGGAACAAGCCATAATTTTGGTGATGGCTTTGCAAAGGCATTCGGTATTCAGTACACAGATAAGGGTAACACATTAAAGTATGTTCATCAGACCTCATGGGGTATGACAACCCGTCTTATCGGTGCGCTTATTATGGTTCACGGCGATGACAGCGGTCTTGTGCTTCCACCAAGAATTGCACCTGTACAGGCTACAATTATTCCTATTATGCAGAAGAAGGAAGGCGTTCTTGAAAAGGCAGCAGAGGTTAAGGAAATGCTTGCCAAAGCTGGTATTCGTGTTAAGGTTGATGATTCTGATAAGAATCCTGGCTGGAAGTTCTCAGAGCAGGAGATGCGTGGTATCCCTGTAAGAGTTGAGATGGGACCAAAGGATATTGAGGCTGGTCAGGCTGTTATTGTAAGAAGAGATACAAGAGAAAAGCTTGTTGTAGCTATTAATGAGCTTTCTGATAAGGTTAAGGAAGTTCTTGATACAATGCAGGTTGAGATGCTTGAGAGAGCTAGAGCTCACAGAGAGGAGCATACTTATTCTGCACTTAACTATAATGAGTTTAAGGATACAGTTGCTAACAAGCCGGGCTTTGTTAAGGCTAT
This sequence comes from Lachnospiraceae bacterium, assembly GCA_045542475.1. GTDB lineage: Bacteria > Bacillota > Clostridia > Lachnospirales > Lachnospiraceae > CAG-882. The sequence goes on from JAZQLB010000080.1 coordinate 11,249, forward strand.
GTGGTGCGGTGATGTGGCTTGTGAGAATAAGATTAAGGAAGACACAACTGCAACCAGCAGATGTATGCCATTTGAGCAGGAGAAGCTAAGTGATGTATGCGTATGCTGTGGCAAGCCTGCTAAGTCGTTGGTATACTGGGGTAAGGCATATTAAGATTCGCGTAATAAGAAAATGAAAAGCTTTGGGGTGTATGCCTCAAGGCTTTTTTAACTCATAGTGGGAGTGGAAGAAAGGTAGAGGAACATGAATACAAAGATTAATTTACCTGATGACGTAAAAATAATAATAGATACCTTATACGCCAACGGCTACGAGGCGTTTGCGGTTGGAGGCTGTGTTCGTGACAGTCTTTTGGGAAGAGTGCCGGGAGATTGGGATATTACCACTTCTGCCTTACCGGAGCAGGTTAAAGATTTGTTTAGACGAACCATTGATACCGGTATTGAGCATGGAACAGTTACGGTGATGATGGGGAAGGTTGGCTATGAGGTTACGACTTATCGTATTGATGGGGAGTATGATGATGCCAGACATCCTAAGTCAGTAGAGTTTACGGGGAATCTTAAGAAGGATTTGGAGAGACGTGATTTTACCATTAATGCCATGGCATATAATGATGTTTGTGGTATTGTGGATGAATTTGGCGGAATCGATGATCTTAATAACAGGATTATCAGATGTGTGGGGAATGCTGAGGACAGATTCGGTGAGGATGCACTTAGAATTTTAAGAGCGGTACGTTTCTCGGCACAATTAGGCTTTGAGATTGAGGAGGAGACTGTAAAGGCTATTAAGGAGCTTGCACATACTCTTGAGAAGATTAGTAAGGAGAGGATTCATACTGAATTTAATAAGATGCTAAAATCTGCCCATCCTGAGTACTTTGAGAGAGCGGCAGAGCTTGGAATTACTAAGGTAGTAATGCAGGCGTATGACTCACTTACTAAGGAGCAGAAGGAATTTTCGTCAGTATTTGTAGGTATTGTAGAAAATGAGCTGCCGGAAAGATATGCAGCCCTGACCTTCAAACAGGGAAGTAGGGCAGCAGTTAAGCTGCTTCGTGAGCTTAAAATGGATAATAACACAATCGCCATGACAGAACGTCTTGTAAAGCACCTGCATACAGAGCTTACAGAAGATGAAGCAGAGCTTCGACATATAATTCATAATATCGGCGAGGATATTTTCCTTCGATTAATGAGCTTTAGAATTGCTTATGAAAAAGCACTTGCGGCTTTTGGGCAGGTATCTCGGACAGAGGAAGCCATAGTCCAATACAATCTTGGAAAAACTATTATAGACCGTGGTGACTGCCTAAGCCTCAAGACCCTTGCCCTAAACGGCAAAGACCTGATGCAACTAGGCATCCCTGCCGGTAAAGAGCTAGGCAGAACCTTAGAAAAGCTTTTAGACCAGGTTCTCACCGACCAGTCCCTAAACACTAAAGACAAACTTACGCGTCTAGTGTCACAAATGCAATAAAATGAAAATTTTAAATCCCACTCACATATTTACCCCATTCTTTTCATAATATGTGAATGGGATTTTTGGTTTTAGAAATGTAGTCTGCATTGTCTTTTAAATAACGTAACGCGGCAGGTGCACAAAGGATATTAGAAAGTCACAATGAGAAACTTTTTTAACCACATTCCCTCATAAATATATTAGAAAGGGGTGCACTTTTGTGGCGGAGCGAGATTTTAGTGTTTTGGACCAATATAGTTTTAAGGTTTATCAGATATCAAGAGGGAGGGGGGCTTTTATCTGCGATACGAATAAAGGTTTTTTTCTTCTCAGGGAATATAGCGGACGTGAGGAAAGACTTCTTAGCAGGGTAAAGCTGCTCGAGCATCTTACTAACCAAGGGGTATTTGTGGATTATTATATTCAGAATAAGCAGGGGGAATATATATCAAAAACAGAGGAAAGTAGTTATATACTAACAAAATGGTTTACAGGCAGAGAATGCGATACAAAGATATTAGCGGATACAAGTGTGGGATTAAAGGGGCTTGCTGCCTTGCATATGGCTCTTGATAATTATGAAATTATTAACAAGGATGAATTTCAGATTGCAAGAAGTCTTAATAAAGAGTATGATAAACATAACCGGGAATTAAAGATGATTAGAAATTATCTTGCAGACAAAAGTGGAAAGAATGACTTTGAGCTGTTAGCGGCTTCAAAATGTCAGGAATTTCTTGAGGAGGGTTATCAGGCGGCTGATGTTCTTTTGAAGTCCGGTTATGTTGAAGCATATAATAATGCAGTTGAAGGTAAGCTGCTGTGTCATGGAGACTTTAACTATCATAATATTTTTATTGATGGTAATGACTGTTATTTATGTGGATTTGAACAGGCATGTATTAATATTAGGCTTTTTGATTTGTATAATTATATGAGAAAGCTTATGGAGAAGTATGACTGGGATGTTAAGCTTGGGTATCTTATGCTTAAGGAATATGATAGTGTGAGAAACCTGTCATCTGAGGATGTTAAGATTTTAGGGGCAATGTTTTCATACCCTGAGAAGTTCTGGAAAATACTTAATTATTATTTTAACGCAAATAAAGCGTGGATGCCTGCTAAGAGTCAGGAAAAATTAAAGCTGGCAGTAAGCCAGAACAGAATGCGAAAGGAATTTGTGAGGACACTTTTAGGATGAATAATAAGTTACAGAATATAGTTTTAGGATTGATAATAGTGTTAGGGATAGCTTTGTGTGCAATGCTTCTGGCAACGCCGGATAAAAAGCAGCCTGTCACAACAGGGGGAACCAAGGAAACGCAGCAGAGCTCTACAGCACCTATTGTTAATGCACCAACAACTGCAGTTGATATACAGGAGAGAATGGTTATTATAACCATGGTTAACGAGGAAGCAGGCCTTGTATCTTTTCAGTCAGTGGATGATGGGGAAGAGATTAATTTTGCCATAAAAAAGGCTGTTACAATACACTCTGCACATGGAACGGTAATGTCCATGGCTCAGCTTACATTGGGAGAGGTTGCATATATAACCTACGATGCGGCAGCACATGTTTTACAGGACATTCAGATGACTGATGATGTATGGGAAAAGACTAAGGTATCCGGGATTGATGTTAACCAGGCAGACAGAACCATGTATATTTATGGCAAGCTGTACGAATATGATGACAATCTGATAATAGTATCAGGTAATAAAAAAATCACACCGTTGGAGCTTACAGATAAGGATTTATTGAGAGTTATCGGAATGGATGGAAAGGTTATTTCCATCATCGTTGAAGAAGGACATGGCTATGTCAGCCTGTCAGGTGTTGATTTGTTTATGGGTGGCTATGTTGATGTAGGCAATATGATTATTGAAACAATTGAAAAGGATATGATTATTCTCGTAACAGAAGGAACCTATAGTGTTACGGTATCCCATGAGGGCTATATGGCATCCAAGACAGTAGAGGTTGTCAGAGATATGGTGACTAATGTGGATTTTTCAGAGATTGTTAAGGATACTATTGATGTAGGAAATGTATTCTTTGATATTAATGTGGATGAAGCAGTATTGTATCTTAACGGAGAGGAAACCGATTATTCTGAGGGAATAATAACACTTCCTGTAGGCGAGTATTCAGTAAAGGTTACAGCAGATGGCTTTGAGACTTATACGGATTTTATTGATATTGTAGCTGATTATCAGAAGATTAATATTAAAATGAAAGCAGAGGAAGGGGAGACTTCTACGGAGGAGACCACAACTACTAAGGCTGATTCTGATAACCAGAAGGTTACATCACAGTATGAGACTGAAACAGAGACTATTGTAAGCACCAAGAATAAGGTGTATATTGATGGACCAGTAGGGGCCTCAATATATTTTGATGGAACTTATGTGGGGGTTGCACCTCTTAATTTTGCAATGGTAACAGGAAATCATATTATTACGGTATTAGATGGCTATGAAGTAAGAACTTATTCAGTTAATCTGGCTGAAGGCGGAGATGATGTAAGATACGATTTCTCAAAGAAAGAATAGCATTTTTTACAGCTGTCACACATATGATATTAAAAAAATATATGGTGGCATATGAAAAGAAAATTTAGAACTCTGGCAGTATTAATGCTTTTTGTATTTTGTCTGGGCGGCTGTGGTATGGGCAAGGGTCAGTCGGAGGCCAAGTTGGAGCCCTTGGATTTTACGATGGTAACCTATGATGAGATTCCGGAAGAATTTATGACTATGATTGACGAGCATAAGAAGGAGGATTTTAAGCTTACATATCAGACGGATGGCTGGTTATATATTGCAAGAGGATATGGCTTGCAAAATAGCGGGGGCTACTCTATTTCGGTAAATGAGCTTTCCTTGGCGGACAATGCAGTGTATTTTGATTCAGAGTTGATTGGACCGGGACCGGATGAGGTGGTCAATAAGCTGTCTACATATCCGTTTGTGGTAGTAAAAACGGAAGATTTGGGATATAGTGTCGTATTCAGATAGAAATGAATTCATAATTTGAGTGTTTCCCTCATATCATATACAAGAAAGTTTATGATATGGGGGATTTTTCATGGAAATAATCAAAAAAAATATTAACATGAACCATATCTGCGGGAAAGCATCCTTGCAGATAACCCTTAATGATGATATTAATGTTCCGGACAATAAGCCGGATATTTATAAGAAAATCATCGAAAACGGGGAAGTAATTATCGAAAATCTCAGGCTGGGAGATGAGAAAGCAGGCGTATCCGGCAGACTTAAGTTCAATATGCTGTATCATTGCGATGGGAAGGCAATGCCCATGGACTGTATAGAGGGAAGTATCGGTTTTAATGAAACCGTTAGTATTTCCGGAGTATTCCCGGAGGATTCTGTTAAGTGTATGGCTACGCTTGAGGATTTGAGCATTAATCTTATTAATTCAAGAAAAATCAGCGTGTCTGCAATAGTTGCGCTGGTGCTGTATGGAGAAACTACATATTCAAGTCAGGCTGTGGCAGAGATTGAGACAGAGGATGTATATTGCCTTAAGAAAAATCTGGAGATGTTGGCACTGGTTGAAAATAAGCGGGATATTTTACGAATCAGGGAGCAGCATGTGCTCTCATCAAATAAGCCTAATGTGGGAAATTTTATATATACCTCTCCGCAGCTTAGGAATATAGAAATACGAACTGCTACAGATGAGTTGCAGATTAAAGGTGAAATATATGTATTTTCAATATACAATGCAGAGGACATGAACGACAGCATCCAGTATCTGGAGGAGGTATTGCCTTTTATTGGTAAGATTTCGCTATCGGGAGCCGACGAGGGCATGATTGCAGATGTGATTATTACACCATCCTCAAAGCAGGTATCCGTTAAGCCGGACGCCGATGGCGAGCCAAGAGTTGTGGAGGCAGAACTGGTGATGGATTTGGATATTAAGCTGTATGAGGAGCAGAAGCTTGCACTTATTACGGATGTATATTCAACAAAAAAGAATTTATCACCAGTGTATGAAACCGCCAAATTTGATTGTCTTCTGGTACATAATCAGACCCGTTGCAGATTGGGGGAGAAATTCAAGCTTAACGAGGAAAAGGAAGGAATATTGCAGATTATCGATAGCTCAGCCGTAGTAAATATGGATGAAATGTCCATTGTGGAGGATGGTATTTTGGCAGAGGGTGTTGTTAAGGTGAATGTAATGTACATTTCCTCAAATGACAACGAAAGAATTGGCTGTATTGTAAAAGAAATTCCGTTTTCGCAGAGAATAGATGCAACGGGAATAAATGAGGATGCTTTTTATACGGTAAAGCCTGTTATAGAGCTGCTTAATACCATGATGCTTGGAAGTGATGAGCTGGAGATAAAGGCTATTATTGGTCTTGATGCCCTTGTGCTTAATCAGGCAGAGGAGGAAGTAATTACTGATATCAAGGAGAGTGAGCTTAATTATAATGAATTAAGAAAGCTTCCGGGAATATGCGGATGTATTGTCAAGCCGGGAGACACCCTTTGGGATATTGCGAAAGCTCATCACACCACCGTGGATAAAATCATGCAGTACAATAATCTCTCATCAGATAATGTTAAACCGGGAATGAAGCTGTTAATAATAAAAGAAAAGGT
>JAZQLB010000081.1:0-2655 GCA_045542475.1 Lachnospiraceae bacterium
CTTTTCAAAAGAGGCCTTGGCAAATTCATTACATATAGATTTTGATAATCTACAGATGAAGGATATTTTGGTAAAAAGATAACTATTGTATAGGGATAATTCATATAATCTAAAAAACCGATTCCTTAACACATATGTGTCAGGGAATCGGTTTTGTTTTTGGAGCTTAGTGACCGCCGCCACCGCCGCCACCGCCACGACCACCGCCGCCGTAGCCAAAGCCACCGCCACCGAAGCCACCGCCGCTACGCGCTCTATGTGAGCTGGAACGCACAGCTGACCGGAAGGAACGACCGTGATGACGGAAGCGTCCTGAACGGTAGTATGTGTTCTCAAGTATCGGACTTGAGGTAGAAACTGTTTCAGGGCAGTTGATTCCGATTGCATTTATAACCTTTTCAGGAAGTCCGAAGGCAGTTGCATATACCAGATATTTTTCCCATACAGACAACTCTGCTATGGTATGATTGTGTATAAGTGTTTCGTTATTTAAGAAGTTATATAAGCCCCTCCATTTTGCATATTCATCTTCACCGAATTGCGAGAGCAGTATATATTTATAGGATTGCTTCTTAAGATAGCAGGCACTTATAATGCAGCTGATACCCAGAATGAAGAAGGAGCCAAAGGCAAGGTCCATACGTGTATTGTAGGAAATGAGATTTGCTATAGTGGTAATTAAAATACCTACTATCACAAAGCACTTTGCCTGGGAATCCAGCTCGCGTTTTGGCTGAGTGTAATCTGCCTTTTGGAAATATCCTTCGTTTACTCCGATATTAACAATAGAGTTTTTCATGTTTCGAACAAAGGAGTCTGTGTTTTCGTAGTCATAGGAAACACAGGACTGAAATTCGCCCATGGATATTGTATCGTCTTTTGCATGTCTTATAAGTAAGTTATAGTAGTATTCTTCGCAAGGAGTCAGAGGCTCATATTCGGGAGCCGGTTCCGTTACAATCTGTTGGTCAACCGTAGTCAGCTGCTCATGTGTAAGAATTGGTTCAACAGCTTCGCTTGGAGTGTCTGGTGATGGCTCTGCATTTATGGCAGGCTGAGGTTCAGTCTGTTGTACCGGCTGCTGCCCGAGAGGCTTATTAATTTTAATTATCAAAGTATGCATATATTTTTCTGTAAGCGTAACATACTTCTTACGGGCTAAGCTAAGCAGTATGGCTGAATATATGCCGGAATCATCCTTACGGGGTACATCCTTACTAAATACTAAAGCCGCTGCAAAATTAGGGTCTAAGTCACTTGGAATATCGGTATAATGCTGCCACTCCATATATGGGGTATAGAAGGTATGCTTTGAGTTCATCCTCTCATTAGTTTTTAAAGCATATACTAATATAAAGAGTGAACCTGCTATTGATAATATTAATACCACAGTTTTTATGGTTTTGTATCTGGATGGAGCGGTTGCATAAGCCTCCTGCTCATCAAAGATTTCATCCAATACGTTATCCCAAGAATAGTAATTGGATGGTGCATATTCGGTAAATATATGCTTATCATCTCCATATGCTACAAGGTCAAATTCAATATATTCATTATACGGCTTAAATTGTAAATCTTCCTCATCCAATTCAAAATAGAAGGTATAATAGCCCGAATTTAAGGTGGCTGATTCCTTTACAGGGAATTCATTTGAATTGGTTCCGTAGGTATATACCTCATAATTTCCTTCCTGTGGCATATCCTTGTTTGGGAAAAGTATCTGTGCCTTAAACGATTCCAGATACTTGATTGTATCACCTGAATAAAGGGATAGATACAGGTCAGAGCAGTCATTATAGCGTAATGCCGCATTATGCATTTCATATGTAATTTCAAAGGTGACCTCTTCACGATACAGACCATCTACATAGAAAAATACACATTCATACTGTCTGTCGAATTCACTATAAGGTCCTTCGCTATGATACCATTTTTCAGGACCGTAAAAGTAACTGGTATAGTCATAATCCTCCCAGTACAGCTTAGGGCTCTCCTCATATATGATTTCAGAACCGTTTTTCAGTATCTGTTTCACAGAAAGAACCTCGTAATCAACCTTTACACCATCCACATAATCCTCCGGAAGGTCACGCCATAATTCCCAGAACAGATTATCCTTTGAGGCTGCATGAACGTCAAAGGTCAGTCTTTCAGTTATAATTACCTTGCCTCTGCTGTTTGGCTCATCTACTACTACTGCGGTATATTCCACATCGGTAATTCTTGCATAATCATTGGGATTTAAGTTGATTTCTTCAAATATATAAGAGAATTCACTTAAAAACGGAGACAAGAATATAAATATGAAAAATATACAGATAAAAATGTTAAATGCTTTGCTTTTCACTTTTTGTTCCTCTTTCGTCTAAGATGATTTTAGTATATTAAAAAAATAATTCCATGTAAAGGATTTAATATAATAATTTGTCTCTAGGGTTGAGTCCGAAACAACTACTGCGCCATTGAAATCTACCCTCCTTGTGATATGATTTTATCATAACAAATAATTATATCAGGAGCTTCCTGTATAGTTTAAATAGTGGACATTGAAAATTAAAAATACCTCAGAGTACAATAAGACTACTGACTTGGCGGTTGGTAAAAATCTTATTGAACAGAGAGGTATCTATAATGAAGTCTAACACACAAAACAAA
>JAZQLB010000082.1:0-5937 GCA_045542475.1 Lachnospiraceae bacterium
ATATAATAAGAAGCGGTGCAGTAATCTTAACCACCAGACCTGAGAGCTTTTTACTCATTACTGCATCAATAACATTCGTTTTATTAAGCACAAAACCCAGAATTAGAATAAGCAGAAGTTTTGCCATACATTTTACTATAACCATTATGTCCATATATTTCCTCCACAGGTTAATATCATTACCATATTTCCAATCTACGATAAATCCCACAAAATATTATTAATAATTCTTTTATTTCCTCAAAGAATAATATACCCAAAAATATACTTTGACAATATTTTTTTATATGCGAAAAAACAAAGAAGCCCTCATGGCGGTCTGACCATCCACGAGAGCTCCTTCCTAGGAGTCTATAAAAAGTTTATTCACTTACTTAAGACTTGTTAAAACAACATTCTCAAACTCTGCTGTTGATGTTAATGCTCCATCTGCCGGCTTAGCGATAAAGCCTAAGGTTATAGTCTGTCCCGGAGCAATATCTGCATTGTAGCCTGCATTTGTTATAACATAATGTCCGTTCTCAGGACTTGTGTTAAGACAGTTCCATGATGTAACTATAGTGTCAGAAAAGTCACACTCAATTGTCCATGACTCAAGAGGCTCTGTACCATTATTTGTAATAGAAACTGTTGCAATATAACCCTTTGGCCACTCTGAATTCTTAACCACCTCTACTGTATATAATGATGCATCTGCAACTACAGCTTCCTTACCTGTTACCACTATATTCTGTGGAACAGGAATCTCCTCTGCATTTTCAATTACTGCTGTGAAGCTGAAGGTTAATTCCTCTCCATCTGCTAATTCCTTATCCCAAGAAGGTGCTTCAACAACCACTACACCATCAGCCTGTGAGTCAAGCATTCCTCCCCAAAGACTTGTAATGCTTCCTGCATAATCAAAGCTTACACTCCAGTTCTTAAGAGTCTCACCTGATACATTCTTAACTGTTACTGTTCCAAGTAAATATGTACCATATGCTGCTGTTGTATTATATGTTACCTGATATGGAAGCTTACTAAACTGTGCTGTTAATAAGGTGTTCTTGCATACGCTTACATCAATTGAAGCCTCTGTGCTTATTAATACATTACCTGCATACCAGCCTTCGAATTCACAGAACTCTGCAGGCGTAGCTGTAAATGTTGCATTTGCTCCATTAACTGATGAATTAACTGTACCCATTGTTTCGTCATTTGATACTGCTGCTACGAATACAGGTGTCATCTTTACATTGCTTACTGTACAGATCTCACTCCACCAGAAGGCTGTAACAGCCTCACCAACACCTAATGTAAGCTGGTCACACTCTGAGATAAATGCAAGTAAATCAGCATAGCTTGCGCCCGAACCTGCCTCTGCAATGGCAATTGGTGTTCCGTTTACTGTCATTGCAATTCCTGTCTTAGTAATGTCGATAGCAACTACCACATCTTCGCCTGTTGCAGCAAGAGCTGCCACGTTATCGCCGCCTGCTCCCGGCTGGTTAATATCCATCCAGTTACCCACCATATCGTTATAACAGATATATGGCGCACTCTGGATTGATACACGGCCGCCTGTTGTGCTGTTATAGAAGCTCATAATTCCATCCCAGCCGTTCTTTGCTGCTGTATCTGCAAAGTTAATTGTATACTCAAGATATAATCTCTCTAAATCCTGACCATAGTAAGGATTCTCTGTTACCTCTAAATAATTAGCAGCATCAATTGTGTATCCTGCATTCTCATAAAGTGCTGTTGCAGGTACATGTGATGTAATCTCTACATTCTTTAATGTACAAAGCTCAGTCCACCAGAAGCTGGTTGCTGCCTGACCCACGCCCCATGTGAACTGGTCACAGGTTCCGATAAAGTCGATTAAGTCAGCGTATGATGCGCCTGAACCATTCTCTGTAATAGCTGCCTGCACACCATTGATGTACATCTTAACTGCTTCCTCTGTGATTATGATATCAAAGTCATAATCCACACCTGCCACAAGACCATAGCTTAAAAGTGTGCTTGTCTCGCCCGGCTGGTTAATATCCATCCACTTGCCTGCCATATCGTTATAACAGATGTATGGTGCACTCTGGATAGATACACGTCCACCGTTTGTGCTGTTGTAGAAGGCAAATAAGCCATCCCAGCCTGTCTTAATAGCTGCCTCACTAAAGTTAGCGGTATAAGAAATTGCTACCGCATCAAAGGCTGCATTCTTAAATGGATTATCAATATATGTAATATCCGCATTTGTTGCAAGTACTACCTCGTCTGCAATAATCTGAGGATTTGTATTAACTACCACATCCTCCTCTGTATCGCCGCCCTCTGTAGTTCCACCTACAGAAGATAACTTAATATCTGTTAAGGTACACATTTCTGTGTTCCAGAATGAGGTCTGTGCAAGACCTACACCCCATGAAAGCTGGTCAGCTGTTGGGATAAATGCAAGGATATCCTCGCAATCAGCACCTGAGCCTACCTCTGATATAGCAAGCTCTACTCCATCAACTGTCATAACGATATCGTCCTTAGTGATAGAAATAGTTACTAAATACTCTGTTCCCGGAACCATTGAAGGTGCCATATCTGTTGCGCCGTCTGCGCCCGGCTGGTTAATATCAATCCAATTACCTAACCAGTCATTAAAGCATACATAAGGAGCTGTCTGGATAGACATACGTCCTGTTGTTGTGCTGTTATAGAAGCTGAAAATACCATCCCAGCCGTTCTGTGCAGTCCCCTCTGTCATGTTAATCTTGAATTCTGCATAGAAATTATCAATATTCTTGCCATAGAATGGATTCTCTTCAATTGTAATATCTGCGTTTGTTGAAAGAACAACGCTGTCCTTTGTATACTCAACTGTATCTGTTACGATTACTTCCTTTTCTGCTACAGGTCCTACTGAGCATACTACATTGCTAAGTAATACATTAGCCTCGTCATAGCCTGCTGCATTCCACCATGAGCCATGACCGAAGTATAAAGTATCTGCTGTGTTATATAACCAGTCAAGCACCTTAGAATAGTCAGTTACACTTCCTGAGCCATTCTCTGTTGTTAAAATCTCCTCTGTGTAAGCCACATCACCATTAACAGTTACCGTGAAGCCTGTCTTAGTAATGTTAATTGCCACATGAGCTGACTCGCCGATATAATCTGTTACTAAACCATAATTTAAAAGGTTAGCATCAAAGTATCCGCCATCTGCATTGTAACCAAGGTATGAGCCCGGTGTAAAGTAAAGTCTTCCGTTATTTCCACCATTAGCAAGGAATGAGAAGATTGTACCAAGTACATGAACATCCCCTGTTGATACTGCATCAAACTCAATTGTTACACCGCCTGATAAATCAAGACCGTTATTTGTTCCACAGTAGAATGGATTTGGAACTGAAAGGCTTCCTGATAAATGCTGTGATAAATCAACTGCCTCCTCAAAATAGCTGCCTGCCACAAGTGATTCTGTTGAATTCTGTGAGCCTGCCTTAACTGTTACAAGATGCTCTCTCTGATAGAAATAGTCACCCTTTGAAATTGTTTCCGTTAATGTTACCACTGTATCCTGTACAGGCTTTGTAACAACGCCTTCTGCTGAAAGAACCTCCGGCATGTTTGAAGTCCATGTAATTGTTGCTCCGTTTAAGCCTTCAGTTGTTAATGAAAGGTTGGTATATGTATTTGCAGGAATCTTTACAACAGGATTTGCTGCATTCTGAGCTACTACAGCATCATCTGTCGGCTCACCTGAACCCCAGATACTAAGACCTGCATCACTTACTACAGTAAAGCACATTGTAGTAATATTACTTCCGTCAATTACCTGCTCTGTGAATACACCCTGATACTCGATGCCGCTGATAACAATATTTGCGTAAGGAGTGCCATCAACCATGCTCCATGTTCCCTCGTAAGCACCTGTGATTGTTCCGTCTGCATTTAAATTAATATACTCCGGTGTAAAGTATGCTAAATCAGCATAATCCACCTGATAATCATGAATAATAATTCCATACTGTCCTGTTACCGCATCAAGTGAATATCCATTCTCTGATAAGGTCTCACCTGAATACTCATAAGGAGCAGCCACAAGCCATCCATCCTGGCTCATAAACAACTGATGTACTCTAACCTCATGTGCTACTGTACCATCAGCAAACTTTGTATGATAAACTACATAAGCCTTACCATCTGCATCAACAAATGCTGAGTTGTGACCCTGAGCCACCTCTGCCTTGTCCATTGTATCCCACTTATAGTTACCCATAAGCTTCATACCAATGTTGTTATTAGCATTAGTACTGCTGTAGTTCATAATGTACTTATTAAAGATTGCACTGTTACCTCTTGCATCCACATATGGACCGTCCGGTTTTTCTGAACGGAACACACGCATATTATAGCCACCCTCTGGTGAATAGAAGCCGTATGATACAAATAAGTAATAGTAATTACCAATATGCTCTATGTAAGCGCCCTCACCTGATACATAATATCCACCGGCAATCTTCTTACCGAAATAAGGGTCAGAGGTTACTGATGCACCCAAAGCATCGAATGTATCCTCATAGCTTACTGTGTAATCACGAAGACCTGTGTTCTCATCAAGCTCAAGCACATAGATACCGCCTGACCATGAACCATATACAAGCCATAAATTACCTGCCTCATCATAGAATACTGCAGGGTCAATGGCATGTGGCCAATATGTTCCCCATGAGCTGTCAGCTATCTTCTGGTACTTAGCAGGAAGCTCGTCCTGCTCACCAATTACAAGCTCTAAATCCGTATTCTTAAATGACTTTGAAGAATCTGTTGTACTAAAGCCAGAAAATACAACCGGACCCTGATATACATATGGACCTTCAATATTATCAGATGTCATTAATACGATTGATGAGTTCCATGTAGCACCATTTAAGCTCATGTACATACACCACTTGCCCATAGCCTCATTATAAATAACATCAGGAGCCCACATATTACCTGCAACTGTGTTATCACTAATCCAAGCTGCTGCATCATAGGTTCCAAAATCTGCTTCTACAGAATTACCTTCTGAATCTAAAATGGTTACAGTTCCTGTATAGGCATTCTTAGTAAATGCATCAGCATAAGTTACTATCTCACCATCTGCATTTCCGAATAATGTGCTTGTAAGTGATTCTCCCGTTACAGAAGTCCAGTTCTGTAAATCACTTGTCTTGGAAACGCCCATATGGGAACCAAATATGTAATAGTTACCCGCTCCATCAGCAATCACTGATGGGTCATGTACGCTTGTACGATCATATGATACTTCGCCTGTAAGCTTCGCTACTTCTTCATCAGTAAGCTCAATCTGTGCTGTAGTGCTAATCTCATCAGCATATACAGGTACACTTGGAGCTCCAACTACTGAGCTCGCTACCAAAGCTGCTGTCAGCACTGCCGAAAAATGTCTTGTCATTTTCCTCTTCATCCAACTTTTCCTCCTAATATGACTTGTCTACGTTCTCACATGCCGGACTGATGTCCGCAGACATCAGTCTCTACAAAAGGTTTAACCCCAAACCCAATGCATGTGCTGGTACAAGCTTATAAAGATAAGCACCCTTTTTGCACCCTAATTGATAAGCCTATACCCTAATATGACATTAGCACATTGACGAAAAATTGTCACTATTGTTTTACATTTTCATTAAATATTATAGGTTTTTGTTTTGGTTTTTGTGCAAGTTCCACAAGTACTTTGGTACTTGTACGGGTTTTTCTTGTGTCATTTTACACAATAGTTTAGGATTTTCAAAAATAATCTATTTTTGTGCAAATAAATAAGTGTCTTCGACACTTCAACTCCCCTGCCCCTCAATCTTGAGGGGATTAGGGGTTTTCTTTTTCCCATTTATACTTCATAATAGTCTTATGAATATATTACAAGAAATCTTTGAAGACAATTATGAAGAAATG
>JAZQLB010000083.1:0-2682 GCA_045542475.1 Lachnospiraceae bacterium
TTGAAATGAGAATTTGCATCCTCCCACAATTTTTGAATAAAGTCCTGACCATCCAAGGTTGAGCCTTCTTTACCAATTACAGAAAACGAAAACTTAATTCTTTTTTCGATTTTCATATGGCACCTCGTCACATTTCAAATATTCTGAGTCTTTTTTCATTATTTTCTCACCCTGAGCTATCAGTTGCTGCTTATCAGGCAAATAAAGCAAATGTTTGAAAAAAGAACTATCTATCTTTTATGTTCACAGTAATAAGTCCACGTTAATTTTCCAGTCAGCGACTGGAAAATCGGATATTTGCCATATAAGTCTTAAACAAATACGCCAATATTCCACCATTCACTCATACAGAATCCGCTCTGCTTAACCTATGGGAACAACGGAGCAAGCTCAAGCCCTTCCGTCTCCTTAAAACCAAACATCAGATTCATATTCTGAACCGCCTGACCTGCCGCACCCTTAACAAGATTATCAATGGCACCCATTACAATAACCCTTCCTGTTCTTGGCTCAATCTTAAAGTTAATGTCCACAAAGTTACTTCCCTCAACCCATCTTGTCTCAGGACATACATCCTTATCAAGAAGTCTGATAAAATATTCATCCTTATAATACTTCTCATAAGCCGCTCTAATCTGCTCGTAGGTTACGCCATCCTTAAGATTAGCATAAGCAGTTACTAAGATACCTCTGTTCATTGGCACAAGATGAGGTGTAAAGATAAGCTTAACATCCTCTCCTGCTGCAATGGTAAGCTGCTCCTCAATCTCAGGAGTATGTCTGTGTGTTCCAACACCATAAGCCTTAATATTTTCATTAACCTCGCAGTAAAGGTTAGCCACCTTGGCACCTCTTCCTGCTCCTGATGTACCTGACTTTGCATCAATAATAATTGAGTTAGGATTAACAAGACCTTCCTTAACTAATGGATATAATGAAAGGATTGAGCATGTTGTATAGCAGCCCGGGTTAGCCAGTAATCTGGTATTCTTAATCTGCTCCCTGTTAAGCTCGCATAAGCCGTATACTGCCTCCTCTATGTACTGTGGACTTACATGGTCAATCTTATACCACTCCTCATAAACTGACACATCCTTAAGTCTGAAATCAGCACTAAGGTCAATAATCTTAACCTTTGAAAGAATCTCTTCATTAACTAATGAAGCACAAAGTCCCTGTGGTGTAGCTGTAAAGATAACATCCACCTGACTTGCTAACTCCTCCATATTATCATCCATGCACACCGAATCCACAATCTTAAACATGTTCTGGTACACTTCTGAATACTTCTTATCTATATAGCTTCTTGATCCAAACCAAACAATCTCTACTTCCTTATGTCCTAATAATAATCTGACAAGCTCATTACCTGCATAGCCTGTTGAACCAATAATACCTGCTTTAATCATAATTCGTCCTCCATTCCGTATGATACAGAAATTTCCTTATGAATATTTTCTTATGAATATTCCTCATATAAATATACTCTTTATAATAGGAAATGTCTATATCAATCCTTTTATAAATTTATGCTTCTGGGACTAAAGCACTCCTTTTATGGCAATAAGTATATTTTTTATCCCAACTTTTCATAATTATACATTTTTAATGCATAATATGCAATACCTGAAGTAAAAAAATTGCATAAACTATTGCATATCCCACTTTTTTGATGTATATTTATGTTTGGATTATTAATACATAAAAATGTTAATACTAACAGGAGGATATATAATATGAAAGAAAAAGTAATTCTTGCTTATTCCGGTGGTCTTGACACCACTGCAATCATTCCTTGGTTAAAGGAAAATTATGATTATGAAGTAGTTTGCTGCTGTATCGATGTAGGTCAGGAAAGCGAGCTTGACGGACTTGACGAGAGAGCTAAGTTATCAGGCGCTGAAAAATTATACATCTTAGATGTAGTTGATGAGTTCGTTGATGACTACATTCTTCCAACAGTTCAGGCTAACGCTGTTTACGAGAATAAGTACCTTCTTGGTACATCATTTGCAAGACCTCTTATCGCTAAGAAGCTTGTAGAAATCGCTCGTAAGGAGAACGCTGTTGCTATCTGCCACGGTGCTACAGGTAAGGGTAATGATCAGGTACGTTTCGAGCTTTCTATTAAGGCTCTTGCACCTGACATTAAGATTATTGCTCCATGGAGATGTAACGAGACATGGAACATGCAGTCAAGAGAGGATGAAATCGAGTACTGTAAGGCTCATGGAATTGACCTTCCATTCTCAGCAGATTCAAGCTACAGCCGTGACCGTAACATCTGGCATATCAGCCATGAGGGTCTTGAGCTTGAGAGCCCTGCTAACGAGCCAAACTATGACCACCTTCTTGTTTTAGGTGTATCACCTGAGAAGGCTCCTGATGAGGCTGAGTATGTATCACTTACCTTTGAAAAGGGACGTCCTGTTGCCCTTAACGGCGAGAAGATGAAGGCTTCAGATATTTTAAGAAAGCTTAATAAGTTAGGTGGCAAGCATGGTATCGGTATCATTGATATCGTTGAGAACCGTGTAGTTGGTATGAAGAGCCGTGGTGTATACGAGACTCCTGGTGGAACAATCCTTATGGAAGCTCATATGCAGTTAGAGGAGCTTATCCTTGACAGAGATACACTTGCATACAAGAAGCTTATTTCTGACAAGTTTGCAGATATGATTT
>JAZQLB010000084.1:0-15195 GCA_045542475.1 Lachnospiraceae bacterium
CCTTCTTAAGTCTGGCAATCTCAGCACTATTACCAGCCTTCTTAGCTTCCTTTAACTGCTGCTTAAGCTCTGGTATACCAACGGTGATACACTCACCGTCAAAGAATACCTTACCGCCTGTAATATCATATAGCTTAATGATTGAACGTCCTGTTGTAGTCTTACCACAACCAGACTCACCAACCACACCAAGTACTTCACCCTTATGAATCTGGAAGCTGACATCATCTACAGCCTTTACACTGGCACGCATGCTTCCGAAGTACTGCTTTAAGTGTGATACTTCAAGTAAAACTTCAGCATCCTTAAAATCCTTACTCATTGCTCTGTGCCTCCAAATTCTTCATTCTAGCAATACGCTCTGTTACAATCTTTGGTGGCTCAACCCTAGGAGCATCAGGATGTAACAGCCATGTTGCCGCATAATGTGTATCGGTAACCTTAAACATAGGTGGTTGCTGCTCAAAATCAATCTTTAACGCATACTTATTTCTTGCCGCAAATGCATCTCCAACAGGAGGATGTATCATGTTTGGAGGTGTACCAGGAATAGCCTCAAGTCTCTCCTCTGTGTAAATATCAGGCATTGATGAAAGGAGTGCCCATGTATATGGGTGCTTAGGATCATAGAAAATCTCATCTACATCACCATACTCAACTACCTTACCTGCATACATAACCGCAATCTTGTCAGCCATATTGGCAACAACACCAAGGTCATGTGTAATGAAGATAACTGAAAGCTGTCTCTTTTCCTTAAGCTTATTAATAAGCTCAAGAATCTGTGACTGAATTGTAACGTCAAGCGCTGTTGTAGGCTCGTCACAAATCAGAATATCAGGGTTAGCCGAAAGAGCAATCGCAATAACGATACGCTGTCTCATACCACCTGAGAACTCGAATGGATACTGATTGTATCTCTTTCTTGCCTCAGGAATACCAACCTCTTCCATAAGCTGGATGGCACGGTTCTTAGCCATAGACTTAGTAACCTTGTATACCATCTTAGCACTCTGCTCTTTTAAATAATCAACTACTGCAACTGCAGCCTTATCATAATCAGTCGCTGCTGCATTTAACTTAGCCTCATAGTCCTCCTTAAGTCTTGTAACCACAAGCACCATATTTGTAACTATAAGCTCATAGTCTGTATTTTCAAATGCAATCTTCTCAACTCTGTTAAGATGCTTCTTATTCTTAAGCTTCATAGCATAAAGATATGCCTCAACTGCTGAGTGCATTGCTGACTTAAAGGTATAAGCTGTACTGTCCTTTACAATATCAAGTCTGTTGATTGAATCCTCAACCTCCTTGATAAGTGCATCTGACTTTGCCTTTAATTCCTTATTATCAATAGTAACTGCATTTAAGAAATCCAACATCTTAGAAGCTGACTCAATAACAGTCTTCTTCTTGTCATCAGATACCTTGCTTGAATACTTAAGTCCCTCTGCAATATCCTTAAGGAATGCAATCATAAACTTCTCATCAATGTATTCACGAGACATCTTATTCATGCCTGGAATATCCTTAGCAAGCTCTTCTAAAGACTTTGCGTTAGGCTCAAAGGTAAGATAATAGCCTAATGTGAAGAAATTAGGATTAACCTTATCCTGTGCCTCAACAAGTGCCTTTTTAAGCTCTTCAAAAAGACCTGTAAGCTTAGTTCCGTCCTCTGACTTAGCATAATTTGCAGCCTCTGACTTAATATTATTAACAATAGCTGAGTATGCTGAATCCTTCTCGCTAATTAAGAATGGGTTATATACCTTACCTGCATTCTCAACAAGTACTTTTGTCTTCTTAACAACCTCTGTAATCTGCTTACCAATTATAGCAATTCTGATTGTTTCTGTATCAGCAAGGCATGACTCTAACTTGTCATAAGCCTCGTTAAAAGCTAACTCATTCTTGTTACTAACAGCAATGAACTGTTTAAGCTTAGCAACATTCTCCTTACCCTTAGCAGCCTTGGCTGAATCAGAAGCATATGCCGCAGTAATAGCGTCCTCAAGAAGCTTAGTCATGCTCTCGAACTGAACCTTGGCATCCTTCTGGCTTGCCTTACCGTTAAGAATCATAGCCTCTGTAAGCTGCTTACCAATCTTAACGATTGGGTTAAGGCTTGATAATGGATCCTGGAATATCATGGATATTCTGTTACCACGAAGCTTGTGGAATTCATCCTCTGAAATCTTCATAAGATCCATTCCATCATAAAGTATCTCGCCACCCTCTACGATAGCATTAGGTGCAAGAATACCCATCATTGCTCTGGCTGTTACTGACTTACCTGAACCTGACTCACCTACGATAGCGATTGTCTCTCCCTTATTAAGGTCGAAGGATATGTCTCTAACAGCCTTAACTCTTCCGTTGTTAGTACGGAATGAAATTCTTAAATTCTTTATATCAAGTATCTTTTCCATTATTCATCCGCTCCTCTTAATGAAGGGTTAAAGGCATCACGTAAGCCGTTACCAAATAAGTTAAATGAAATCATTAACAGAGAAATTGCAACCGCAGGGAACAGAATAATATGTGGGTCAGTACTTAAATACTGCTGTCCGTTAGAAAGTAATGTTCCAAGTGATGTTGCTGTCTTACCCTGGAAATTAACGATACCAAGATAAGAAAGAATTGACTCTGTAAATATTGTGCTAGGAATTACAAGAATAGATGATGTAATAATTGTTCCTAACGCATTAGGGAATATATGCTTAAACATAAGTCTCTTATCATTTGCACCAAGTGTTCTTGCTGCAAGAATATATTCCTGATTCTTAAATCTGTAGAACTGTGTTCTAACTCTATATGCTGTAGATATCCATCCTGTTAAACAGAAAGCAAGTAAAAGTCCTGCAAAGGTTGGCAGCTTACCTGTTGATACAAAGTGAAGCTGTACAAGTGTAGCAAGAACGATAAATGGGATACCACTAAGGATATCAGATATACGCTCACCTATAAGATCTACAAGACCACCATAATAGCCCTCTACAGCACCATATATAGCACCAAATATAAGGTTAATACATGATACTGAAACGGCAAGTAAAAGTGACGTTCTAAGACCATATGCAAGTCTTACAAAAATATCAAAACCCTGTCCATCTGTTCCAAGATAATGAGTCGGCTCATTTCCATTAGCATAGATATAATAATTATAATAAAGAACTCTTGCCTGTAACATTGTACTATCCTTTTTAAGATAATACATAACATTACCCTCTGAATCTCTTAAATAATTATCAAGAAGTCCATTCTTCATAGCCTTTTCAAGGCTCATTACATCTCCGTTCTCGTCTATTGGAGCACCATTAGAAGCATGACGATACCAGAAATTGGCATCTGAAGCATTGTTATAATCACAATATGCTGTATTATTAATATCTACCATTGGGTAAACAACCTGAATTCCGCTTTCCTTTTCCCATGCAAGTATGGCATCATACTCAGCCTGTGTAAGAGAAAGATACTGGAACCCCTTAGAATAGTATGAATGTGTTCTTACATTTCTATAGGTCTTACCCTGCTCCTTATACTCTTCACCAACTGAGATAATAGGTGCGTATTCTGAGTTCATACCCTCATCCCAGGTAATTCCTCCGACTGCCTGACCATCCTCAGCAGCCATACCGATACCTGCATAATAGATAAGATATCTGTCATTAAGCTTCTGATTAAAGCCTCCGTCAAAGGCTTTCATAAATGATAATGCCGGAATGTAAGGTCTTGACTTGGTGTATACACCATCCTGATCCCCAAGTTCATAATTTGAAATAAAAGGTACCACAATTGCATATAAAGCAACTAATCCAATAATGATTGTGGCTACAATTGAAGCCTTATTTTTCTTAAATCTAATCCATGCATCCTGAAAATAACCAATAGGCTTGGTTTTAAACTTCTCATCATGGATATTGGCACCAGCCTGGGCAAATTCAAACTTTTCAGCCGGTATATTCTTCATATCTATCTGCTTACTCATTTTACTTTTCCCCCATTCTGATTCTAGGATCAAGGAAACCATAGCTTAAGTCTACAACGATTGTTCCTGCTAATCCTATTATTGTATAGAACATACTACATGCCATGAACACTTCATAGTCACGTAATACGATAGCTTTCAAAGTTAACTGACCAATACCGTTAATTGCAAAAATCTGCTCAATAACCATTGAACCTGATAAAATACCAACAAATAAAGAGATAATAGTTGGTAAAATTGGAACCATCGCATTCTTAAGTGCATGCCTTACAGTTGCCTGACGCTTGGTAAGACCCTTGGTTCTTGCAAGTAACATATATTCACTTGTAAGTGTCTCAGTAAGCTCCGCTCTGGTAAATCTGGCAAGTGAAGCGATTGTTCCGAATGATAACGCCCATATAGGAAGTATCATTGACCTGAACATTTCCCATGTAAACCAACTTCCGCCGGCATCATGAAGTGATGATAATACAATCGGTAACCATCCCCATTTATATGCTACAAAATACTGCAAAAGAAATGCAAATACATAGCTAGGTACGGAGATGAACAGCATAACCGCTGTTGATATAAAGTGGTCCTGCCACTTATTTTTCTTAAGTGCGGCAAATATACCAAGAAGAATTCCAATTGGAACAGAAAGTATAATTGAGTACACATTAAGAAGGAATGTAGGTGTAAGTCTTGTAGAAATAACAGTGCCTACGTTCTTCATATAATCGATTTCCCATGATGTACCCCAGTCCCATTTTGTAAAGATGTTTCTTAAGTATATGCCATACTGTACAATAATCGGCTTATTATAACCAAGAGCTTCTCTACGTGCAGCCTCAAGCTGAGCCTGTGCACCTGTCTGTGCTTCGTATGAAACCGGAAGCAGCTTGATGAGTACAAAACATATGGTCATGATTACCATGAATACAACCATCATAAGCCCTATTCTCTTTAATACATACTTAAACATTCTCATAGTTTACACCTTCAGTTTGTTTTATTATCCATATATTAACACATGGTCTTATAACGTGCATAATTCAGCCATGTCAATCGACATGGCTGAACCGCCGTTATTATAATTCAGTTAAATACTGATTATTATTCGTAGCTTAATGTGCCACCCTGTGACTTAACATACTCATCCCACTCAGCATCAGAGTAGTTGTATGTCATAAGACGGATACCGCCGTATGCGTACATAATGTTGTATGTTGTTGTTGCATATGCAATCTTCTGTGAAAACATAGTACAAAGTGTCTCTGTACTCCATGGAATACACTGATATGCACCAAGAATACCTGTCTCAAGGTATGAAAGGATTGCAAGTGCTGCATCAGCATCTGTAGCGTATGCACCTGAACCATTGATTGAAAGAGCCCAGTTCTGGAATGTATCTGTTACTGTCTCAGCAACGCCATCACCATCGAAGTCGTATACTACATCACACTTCTCAACTGATGGATTCCATCCACATGACTCATGAATAGCCTCAAGACCACCCATGTACTCTGGCTCACAGTATACTCTGATTGTAGAGAATGGATAGAATGCAGCTCCGCCCCATGCACCACGAATCATCTCGATCTTACCTGTAGCAACATCTAAATATCTGTCCTGAGCACCTGCTAAGAATGTGAATGTAATCTTACCCTCAAAGCCTGTACCAACTGTTGCAGCTGTAACGAACTCATTCATAAGATCCTGCTGAGCTACATCATCTGCGGTAAGTGAAGATGCTGCTGTTGCCATACAGTTAATATGAATTTCCTGTCCGTCTGTGTAGTTACCATCAGCGATAGCCTGCTCGTATACTGACTGGAATAATTCCTTAGCCATCTCTACATCGTAGCCTGTAATAGCATTATATGCTTCTTCAACTGTTGCATATGTCTTACCCTCGCCGTACTCGATACCATAAAGTCTAAGGATTGCTTCCATAGCCTCAGGTGTCTTTCTGTACTGTGAATTAGGGTCATTAGCAATATCTGTATAATACATGTTGTTGAATAAGAAGTAACCTGGCTTGTAAGCTGATGTAGCCTCTGCTGCAAGTCTTGTTCTGTCCATAGATAATGAAATAGCCTTACGGAAATCATCATATGCAAGAACCTTCTTATTAGCACCATCATTAGCTTCCTCTTCAAGAGCTGTTAACGTGTTAATATCTGTACCAAAAATCCATCTGAATGTATATGTCTGGTCAGTCTTAAGTAAATTATCTGACATTCTGTAAGTAGCCATATCATCTGATGTTAAAGCCACCTCATCAAGAGCACCACTGTTAAATAACTGCATCTGTGTATTATGGTCAGATACGATCTGATACTTAACATGTGTTGTCTGATACTGTCCTTCATGCTCGCCATCTGTATAACCATACCAATTCTCATTCTTCTCGAATACGAACTGCTTATCTGTCTCAAAGCTTACAAGCTTGTATGGACCATATGAGCATGTTGTCTCAAGTGATGTACCATAGTTAGTAGATGTAAGCTTCTCTACTGTAGACTTACCAGCCTCGTATAAATCTTCCTTAACAATCCAGTTAGATGTAGCATTTGATAAGAAGTAGAACATCTCTACAGGGTTCTGTGTGATGTAAAGGATTGTGTAATCATCAACCTTAACCATACCAACCTCTGAGAAATCAACTGCCTCATGAGTTCCGTTAGCATAGAATAACATCTCCATGAACTCTTCATCATATCCGCCACCGATTACTGAACAGATGCCCTTAATAGCATTGATAATGTTCTCGTTAGCTGGAACGAATTCAGCATCACCAATTTCTGCTACAAGTACATCATAGTAGTTAGTTCCGTCAGCACCTGTAAAGTATGCTGCACCATAAGAAGCATATGCGTTCTCAAGTGTATCACCCCAGAATGCTGTTGAAGTTGTAAGGCTGGCATACATCTTATCTGTCTCATCGATTCCAAGAGCATATGTGCCTGCATTAAGGTCACAGATTGACTCATAGATTGGCTGACCTGCCTTATCATTATTAAAATATGCCTTAGCATTGTAGATAGCTGTATCACCCTCAAGATATGTGTTAGCACGATAGTTCTTCATCTCAGGGTTTAATAACTGCTGCATAGAGTACACATATGTGTCAGCATTGATAGGTGTTCCATCCTGCCACTTAGCAGCCTGATTGAGCTTAATCTCATATACTCGGCCATAATCCTCTGTAATGTTCCATTTTTCCTTGTCAGCATATGTGGCAGTGATATCTGTGATAGAATCAGCCATCTCATATACCCACTCGAAAGTCTCGCCATCTTCAGCGATAGATACGTCAACAAGTCCCATTGTAATATAAGTCATGAACTCGTCTTCGTTATTCATTTCCCACGCATGTGGATTCCAATTAATTGGACCTGCTTCCATATACAAATTATATGTATATGTAGCATTTGATTCATTCCCGCTCTTCTTGTCACAAGCAGCTAATGATAATACCATTACGCATACTAAAGTTAAAGCAAGAACTCTCTTAAATAACTTCATCATAATTCCTCCTTTTGAAAAATATAACTCAGTATACCTTGTTTTTTTAGATTATGTCAAGCCAATTTCTCCCAGTGACTAGGAATAATTGACTAAGATTTTACAAAAATATAAAACTTTATTCATTTTCGTGAATTTCCGTGATATTTATGCAATTTGCTAATGCATTACCATGATAAATTACTCACTTGTTAAATTGTTCTCATTTTTTAGTCATATTACTTCTCGGTTACTTTTATTAAGCAGTCTCACGTTTTTCCTTTATTTTTTAAACCAAGTTAGCCATTTGTAACTATTTTTTGATATCTTGTCAAATTTCACGAAAAATCCGACAATTTACAAAACATGCATTTTTATACGCGGAAATGAATAAAATATTTTTTTATTTTTTTCTAAAAAACAATCTCACGATTAACAGAAACTGAGTAAATCACCCGTTCTTTCACATTTTTTCCAGTTATTTGTGCAAGAGTAGCCCCATATAATTCCAACTGTCTTTTATACCTATTTGTAAGAATATATTCATAATTTTCTGTGGTGACCCTATCAGTTTTGTAGTCCACTATTACTATTTCACCATTTTCTACAAAATATGCATCTATAATTCCCTGAAGCAGAACTATATCCTTACAGCCTGCTGCTTCTGTCTTAAGCTCTTCTGCCGGAAATCCCGTTATGAACTGCTGCTCCCTAAAAAGCTCTCCCGCAAGCGCCGCACGCTTCATACGCAGACCTATATCACTCTTTAGGAATGCCACATACTTGCTGACATTAATAAGCTCGGCATATTCTTTAGATATTTTTTCTGCTATAACAAGATTATTCAACTGTTCCTGTATAGCTGCCTTATCTGCCTCCACATTATAATCAAAAAACTCAAAGAATTTGTGGTATGCATTACCTCTATTAGTGCCTCCCGCATAGCTGCTTTCCTCATCAGATTCCTCACATTCCTTCATAAAAAACGGAACCGGCTTGTCCGGCTCTGCATCAGGTACAATAACCGTCTCATCCTCAGTTTCCTCCATGGTCATATGCTTTAATTCTGATACGGAATACTTACCCGGAAGTGTAGTTGACTGCTTATATGGATACTGCCATGTAAAGCGGGCTTTTATGTTCTGGGCACAGTCTTCATCCGGCATAGCCTTTTCTGCCACTATCTGCATCACCTCTGGCTTCTGTTTTTCTGGTACAGACATGACCAGAACATTCTCCTCTCCTGACTGTACCTTCACTTCTGTCTTTTCCTCGTACAAATCCTTAGCCTCTATATAGCTGTAGCTATATTCAGCTCCCGGTACAGCCTGAAAAAATGCCGGTGCACACAAATCAAGATAATTGAGAGCAGAATACACATAGGCATAATCTCCACCCTCACTCCCGGCACGCAGCTTCCATTCCGCTTCCGCCTTAAGAGCATCACCTACACTACCAATAAGTATCAGCTTTTCAGAAGCTCTTGTCAGGGCAACGTAAAGTATTCTAAGCTCCTCACCAATCATATTCAGTTTTGAGCTTTCGGCAATAATACGCTTAATAAGGGATTTACGCCTGATACGGTAATTAAGGTCCACATAGTCCATGCCTATTCCGTACTCTGCATTTAAAATTATCCTGTCGTTAGCATCCATCAGATTGTATCGTTTATCCATGTCCCCAACAATTACTACAGGAAATTCCAGACCCTTACTTTTGTGAATACTCATTATTCTGACCACATTATCGCTTTCCGAAAATACATCCGCTTCTCCCATATCCAGCTCGTATTTCTTAAGCTTTTCGATATAACGAAGAAAATTAAACAATCCGTGAAAGCTGGTGTCCTCATACGCCTTTGCCTTTTCGATAAGCATGTCCACATTGGCAATACGCTTTTTCGCCGTTCCCATAGCCGCAACATGAGTTACATATCCCGTATCATAAATAAGCATTCTAACCAGTTCATGAATCGGTGTGTAACCTGCCATTTTCCGATACCCTTCGATAAATTCCAAAAAGCTTATCAGCTTCCCTGCAAGAGGTGTTTTTTTATTTTCTGAAATATACTGTAAAATACAATCATATAACGAAAGCTTCTTATCAGTTACCCTGATAAGTGCCAGCTCCTCTGCTGTGAGATAACAGTAATATGAGCGTAGAGCTCCCGCAAGAGGAATATCCTGACGGATATTATCAATTATTGAAAGTATATTTAAAACCTCTGCTACCTCACGAGCACTAAAATAGCCTGCAGCAGTATTACATATCGCTGGAATACCGTTTTTCATAAGAACCTCCACATATTCCGGTCCTGCCACATTAGCACTTCTAAGCAATATTACAATATCGCTGTATTTTGCAGTTCTGTAATCACCTTCTCCATTCTTAAGGAAAGCATCCCATACCTGAAAGTTGCCACCTGTCAGCTCCTTAATCCTGTTTGCTGCAATTTTTGCAAGCATTACTCTCTTCTTAGTATCCTCTTCCTCTGTCTGCTGCTCCCCTGCTGTTCCTGCATCATATATCAATAGCTCCGTGCTTCCGCCTGCCATACTGTTTTCAGGATATTCTCGTCCCGGCACCAGTCTTGCATCCTTATCATATTCCACGCCACCCAGATTGGAATGCATAATTTTATCAAAAATATCATTAACACTTTCAAGCACATTCGCTCGGCTTCTGAAATTTTTATGGAGAGTAATCAGCACATCGCCGCAAGCGCCATTTTCTGTATAGGTATTATATTTTCCAAGGAATATCTTAGGATCCGCCTGGCGAAAGCTGTAAATACTCTGCTTAATATCTCCCACCATGAACATATTCCCATAATCATCAGCCTGTCTGGAAATAGCGGACAAAATAAGCTCCTGAACCATGTTACTGTCCTGATACTCATCAATATATATCTCCTCATACAGCCTTGAAAGCTCCTTCGCCACAAAGGTAGGCCTATACCCATCTTCTGCTTCCTCAAGAAGTGCCTTAAGTGCCAGATGCTCTATATCTGAAAAACTAAGAACATTGCTTTCCCTCTTTTCCTCATCAAAACGTCTCATAAAGTCAAGGGTCAAATTAATAATTACATTAGCATGGTTTTTCATAAGCTTAATCATTGAAAGCTGTACATCAACATCATATCCGAAGAAATCCCCTGCGTATTCAGAAAGCCTCTTTTTTACATCATTTCTGGTATTCTGGGCAAGCCTTTTTATTTCCTCGTCTGCTCCCTTTGGTGCATTGGGAAGCCTTACAAATCCGGTCTCCAACAGCTGCTTCATGGTATTATAATCCGTAGTTGTGGCAATTTTTTCAAGAAAATCCTGCTCCCTCTCAAAGGTTTCCACATATTCAAGGATTCCTCCAGGCTCCCTGAGAGCCTCTAAAACAGCCGCATACCTGCTGGCATAATCTCCTACCAACAGCCTGATATTTTCTAACATAAACTGCACTGCCCTACTGTTTACAAATTCCTCCTCCGAAGAAATCTCATACCACGCCCTGCATTCATTAAGCCATTTTTCAGGATAAGGATTACTCTGGGAGAAATCATATAGCTTTAATATCCACTCAGCCAGTCTTTTATCGCTTTTTCCCGGAACGTAGCTTTCCACAAAATCAAGAAATTCTGCCCCACCCTGTTCATAGGCTGCCTCAATAACCTCATCAGCCACATCGGACATCATAAGCTTTAGCTCGCCCTCATCTCCTATTCTAAAAGCCGGGTCAAGGTCTATTGTATTAAAATAATTTCTTAAAATGTAATTGCAAAAACTGTCAATGGTACATATAAGTGAATTTTCTAACAGTGCAAGCTGTCTTCTTATAATATTTTTTTCAGCATAATCTGTTTCATTCTTCATTGCATCAAATAACGCCTTACCAATTCGCTCACGCATCTCATTTGCTGCTGCCTTGGTAAAGGTAACCACAACAATTCTGTCAATATCAACAGGTTTATCCTTTGAAAGAACTCTCCTTATAATTCTCTCAACCATTACAGCCGTCTTTCCGGAGCCGGCTGCCGCTGCTACCAAGAGATTGGAATCTGTCTGGTCAATTACACATTTTTGTTCATCTGTCCAATTTCTTGCCATATTCTATTCCTCCCCCTTTCCCTTTAATGCATCCGTAAATGCCTTATAGCCTTCCTCATCAGCCTTTAGCTTAGTTGGCTTTTTGTAGCTGCCACCCTTATCAAAGCCACACACCATCCCATAAGGACAGTAGGTACATGCCTCCTTATAAGGATGAGGTGCAACCACTCCACTATGAATTTCATGTCCAAGCTCCACCATTTTCTTAACAGAGTATTCACCAAGCAGCCTTATCTGACTCTCCATGGCTGCCTGTGAGGTCTTGGAAAGTGTTCCGTTTTTATTATAAGACACCGGAATATAAGCTGACTTTCCCTCATGGGTTACATTATCAAGAAGAGAAAGCGGCTGTGCCTCTCCATTAACCAGTCCCTGTGGCCGTAATGCCTGCAATATACAATCCTGTGCCTCTTCCTCATTATCAAGTGCCTCTTCATAGTCGATAATCGGATTATCAATATTGTAGTACATGGCTGCTGCCGGTATATTCTCCTTAGAAAGACTCTCAAGGTACACCATAAGCTGTAGCTGCAAGCCATCATAGAGCTTTCCGTAGTCCAAGGTCTTTTTACCTGATTTATAGTCAATTATTTTAACATAGGATTTGTCCTCTGCATGGGCATAATCAATTCGGTCAATCTTACCTATTATTCTCATTCCATCCTGCTCAAACACAAAGTCCTTTTCAAATTCCTGTGGAACAAATTCTCCCGCCTTAAGCTGTCTGCCAAGAGCCCATGCGGTACGCTGCATCATGTCCTTAATACGTTTTTTCATATATGCATTTCTGCTGCTGTCAGAGAATACAGAATTATTATAATCCGTCATGGCTCTGTCCACGGCATCCTCAACATAGATAACTCTCACATCATCTTCCACAGAGCCAAAATCCAGCTTCTCCTTGGAAAGCCTTAATGAGTATAACCTTAATGCCTCATGAAAAAGCGTTCCAAGGTCTGCTACACCTATTTCATATATTTTACGCTCCTCAAGCCCCAGTCCATACGCAGCAAAATGTGCAAAGGCACAGCCTGCGAACTTCTCCATTCTTGACACACTTCCGCTTAACACCTCTCCATAAAGAAGCCTTGCTGCCGCCTCACTAATCTGCTCATCACTGACCTGCCTTACCAGACGGTCCGAAAGTTCCTTATATCTTATAGCAAACTGAGAATTCTCCATTAACACTGAAAATAATGCATTATCCTCATTAGTAAACACCTCCTTGGCACTTAGTTTTTCTAAAAGATAGAGCATGCCCTCATTCTCATTATTAATTAATGTCAGCGGCTCTATTTTTTCATCAAGAAGACTAACTGCACCCGGAAACATTTTCTTAAGATTAGCTATTATCTTTGAAGGCTTTCCCTCTCTGTTATAGGTTATAAAAAGCTTTCTTGAAGGCTTGGTAAATAACAGATACAGATAAAAATCCTGCATATACGCCTTCTGTCTTACAGTAGGCGCAAGCTCCATATCTGCCTCCAAAAGCATTTCTCTCTCAAGCTCTGAAAGCAAGCCCTTGTTGGCATTGGTCTGTGGCACCACGCCCTCGTTTACCCCCACAAAAAATATCGCCTTTACATTATCAAGACGTGTTCTCTCAATATCTCCCACCATAACCATATCAAGGGTAGGCGGAATAATACCCACCTTAATCTCATTAAAGCCGGCATCCAGCACATCTGCAAACTGCTTTGGCTTCATTTTCTCATCCCCAAGCAGGCTTGCTATCTGTTCAAAAAGTTTAATTATATTTGAATAGCTTTGTCCATATTCTCTTGCAAGCGAAGCCTTTCCCTCTGCCTCCATCAGGGACTTGAGCTCCTCCAGCCTTTCATATACACATGCCTCTTCCACAAATTCAGTAAGTGCTCTTACAAAATCAAGAGCGGTTGACTCCTGATTATGAAATGCCTCATATAACGGCTCAAGAAGTAACGCTATCTGCTCCCTTATTTCATTAATGCGCTCAAGACTTATAACACGCTTTGAAGAAAAATTTCTAAAAAACTTCTCATTCCACCTTTTATGCCCGCGAATACCCAAGGCAAGACAATAATTCTCCATCATATCCACATCTTCCCGCAAAATTGTGCACATATGACATTTCAGAAAACGGAACATGGCTTCATAGGAATAATCCTTTACAATAACCTGAATTGCCGACCTGATATATTCTACTGCCGGATTGGCAAGAATTGAACGCTTATTATCCATAAAAATTGGAATACCATTATCCATAAAGGTATTGGCAACCAGCTCCTTATAATCCTCCAAGCTTCCTGCAATCACACCAATATCCCTGTATCGATAGCCCTCCTGCTCCACAAGCCTGCGAATCATGGAAGCTACATATTGAACCTCATCCTTCTTCCTGAATGCGGAATAAAACACAATATCCTCCGTCTCACCCTCATATACCCTTTCGTCCCTGAAAATATTACTCTCAAGGTGTGCAAGTGCCGCAGAATCAAAAAATCTGTAAGGTACAGCCTGCTCTTCCCGTTCTCCAAGCTGTATTCTCTCCATTCTTACGCCTTCTCTATCTGCATATCTGCCTATTCTTGCAAGCATATCCTGACTCATGGAAAACAACTGCTCTCCAATATTAATATGCTTTGGCATTGTCGCCGTAAAATACATATGCTTTGCCTTTCCAAATAAAAGCTCAATAAGCCTGTACTGTACCGGCGTAAAGCCCGTAAAACCATCAAATACAATTACACTATCATTAAGTATCTTTGACTGCTCCACACAGCCACACAGTATTCCCGTAATCTCCTCCGTGGTAATAAATTTCTCAGAAATATATTCCTTAAAGCCTCTGTATATAGTCATTATATCCATCAGCTTAAGACGTAATCTCTCATTGCCGTTAACACCCATATCAGCCAGCTTTTTTTCCACCGCTTCCAGCATATCAAGACTTACCGAATACTGCAAAAGCTCTGATATAACCGATTTAATCTCACTGACAAAGCCTTGTGAATCCTTAACCTTGATTATCTTAAGCTTGTCCTTATTTTCATCTATTACCTTTCTTAAAATAAGATTCTTACCCGTATCATCAATCGTGGTAAGCAAGCTTATTCCCAATTCTTCAAATACCCTGTATGCCAGACGGTTAAAGCTTACAATATCTATATTAAGAGTTCCGTGCCCCGGATGTGCCATAACAATATTCCGCTGTGCCTGCATGGTAAACTGTTCAGGCACTATAAGAAAATATCTTCCCTCCGGGTTCGCATTTGACTGTTCTATTAATGTTTTGTATGCCATTTCCGACTTACCGGAACCGGCTACACCTGTAAGAAATGTGATTTTCAATATAATCCTCCCGTATATGGTGATATGTGGAATTATTGGCTATGCGGACGAAATATGCGGTATAAGACGGGGAACGGGTGCTTGTTTGGGGCTCCGTTCCCCGTCTTATACCACATATTTCTGTGTATCACCCTACACACATACACCAAAATATCTGCGACTGTGCTTATAATCATGTGAGTATTATACTATATATTTTTAGGAAATAACAGAAAAGTATATTGAAAATATTTTCTAACCAGAAATATGCAGGGGCTGCCGAAGTCGGAGGCCAAGCGGTCTTAGGAAGAC
>JAZQLB010000085.1:0-7019 GCA_045542475.1 Lachnospiraceae bacterium
AGCCAAGGAGTTGCCCTTAACCCTTGTCTTCCTAAGACCGCTTGGCCTCCGACTTGTATTTTGTTGTTTTTGATTCAGAAAATGAGGAGAAGGCCATAGTTATGCTTCATAATAATCATATAAATATATGGGGCGTTACAGAAGAGGAGTTATATAAGCTTGCACACAATAATACCAGTAGGATATACAGACCGGATTTAAGACCAATGAAAGAGGTTCTTGCAGAGCTGATAGTGTATAAGCTTGAGAATGGGGAGGATTTAAGCGGTCTGATAGATGAGATTGCAAAGGATAACTATACAGTATATGTTTTGACAAATCATATAAAAAATAGTGGAGCAGCATGCGTTCTGTACGATGATATTCTGGAGAATTTTGCAAAAGATATAGATATGGATTTTTATATTCTCCCAAGCAGCATTCACGAATTGATTCTTGTACCAGATGACGGATATATGGATGCACCAGTGCTGATTAATATGGTAAGGCATGTAAATATTCATGAGGTTGCAAAAGAGGATTTGCTTTCAGATAATATCTATAAGTATGTAAGAGGCGTGGGAGTAGTGGCCGTGAACATATAAATAATGCACCTGGAGGGAATCGAACCCCCGACAACCCGGCTCCGGAAACCGGTGCTCTATCCACTGAGCTACAAGTGCATTAAACTATTATATTGTATAATATGTGAAGTTTTTTTGCAAGTGAAATAGCAGGTTGATTTTTTGATTGAAAATTGTTAAAATTATACAATACGAAATTACATATCTGTAGAATATTGTATTGGTTAATACTGGAGGATATTGTGCGTAAAATAATTGTGATTATTGTATGTATGTTTTGTATTATGCTTAGCGGTTGTTCCAAGGAAACATCTGAAGCTGGTGAAGCTATGACAGATGTTATAGTTATTATGAATGAGACAACCGTGGCAGCAACTGAGAGCTGTGCGATGGTCGCAGACACAGAGGAGCTTGTTACGGTCAAGGCATATAGCTTTGAAGAGGATGTTGACCAGAATGTTAAGAATCTTATAAGAACATATTATGATTATATTGCTTCAGGAGATTATTCGCTTGCTACATTACTTACTAATGACAGTTCAAGATTAAGCATGGAAGATTTTCTTGAAAAAGGAAATTATATCGAAGAGGTCAAATCATTAACCTGCTACAGTATGGAGAGCGTTCAGGATGGCAATTATATCGTTATAGCTAAATGTGGAGTACAGACCACTCTATGTCCGGAGCTTGTAACCATATTGGAGGCATTTTATGTGTGTACCAATGAAAGCGGAACACAATATATATGTGGAAATACAGTAGGTGATGAGGTTAAGAGCTATAATTCAATTATGCTTTCAGATTCATTTGTAACAGGTCTGATAAAAGAGGTTACAGAGGGAAATGAAGCAGTAATCGCAAAATATGAGGATGTTGCAGTATTAAAGGGAATTGTAATACCTGAGGATGGGATTTTCAGGTATTTGTATGAATCGCCGGTGGTAGAATGATTTTTGACCAGATGCAGGATAATCCTGCTCTGGTCATTATAGGTTATGGAGAAGAATACATGAGTGATTATAAAACAGAAGGTATGAGACTTAATAAATATATAAGTGATGCAGGCTTTTCTTCAAGAAGAGAGGCGGACAGACTGATTGAAGCGGGTAAGGTAAGCATTAATGGTAATCCTGCGGCTATGGGAGTGAAGGTATTTGAGGGGGATGTGGTTACTGTATCAGGTAAGACCATAAAGCCTGCAAAGAAATCGGATAAGATAGTATATGCCATGTATAAGCCGGAGGGAATTGTAACAACCATGGCAGAGGATGATGCAGAAGGTCTGTATCATTATCTTAAGGCAAAAGGAATTAATAAAAGAGTATATCCGGTAGGAAGACTCGATAAGGAATCCTGTGGCCTTTTACTTCTTACAAATGATGGTGAGCTAATGAACAGAATTCTTAAGACTTCCAATAATCATCAAAAGGAATATGTGGTTAAGGTTAATAAGGATATAACTGATGATTTTATAAAAGGAATGCGAGCAGGCGTAACCATTACTGATGGTAATACAGGGAAGAAGGTTGTGACCAGAAAATGTGCGATTAAACAGAATGGAAAGAGAACCTTTTCCATAGTACTGCAGCAGGGTCTCAACCGTCAGATAAGGCGAATGTGTGGTGCCTTTGGTTATGAGGTTAAGCAGTTAAAGCGAATAAGGATAATGAATATCAATCTTGCCGGGCTTAAGGAGGGAGAGATTAGAGTTATCACGCCTGAAGAGAATAGAAAGCTAAGACAATTATGTGAAAAGGATGTATAGGTATGAATAAGGTTGAAAGAATTAAAGAGCTGGTTAAGATACTTAATGAGGCAGCTAAGGCATATTACAGCAGCGATAAGGAAATAATGAGTAATTTTGAATATGATGCATTATATGATGAGCTCGTAGCACTTGAGGCTGAGACAGGCATGGTTATGGCTGACAGCCCTACAGTCAATGTGGGCTATGAGGTGGCAAGCACACTTCCAAAGGAGGAGCATGTTGCACCTATGCTAAGTCTTGATAAGACAAAGTCTGTTGATGCACTGGCTGATTTTGCGGGGGATAATAAGAGTATTTTATCATGGAAGCTGGATGGACTTACCATTGTTTTATCTTATAATAGTGGTAAACTGGTTAAGGCAGTAACCAGAGGAAATGGTTATGTAGGAGAGGTTATTACTGCCAATGCCAGAACCTTTAAGAATCTGCCAATGCAGATTCCTTACAAGGGAGAGCTGGTTATAAGAGGTGAAGCTATAATTACCTATTCGGATTTCGAGAGAATTAATGCACAGATTACCGAGGAGCAGGATAAGTATAAAAATCCAAGAAATTTATGCTCCGGTTCAGTACGTCAGCTTAACAGTGAGATTACTGCTAAGAGAAATGTTAAGCTTATTGCATATTCTGTAATTATGGCAGAGGAT
This sequence comes from Lachnospiraceae bacterium, assembly GCA_045542475.1. Taxonomy (GTDB): domain Bacteria; phylum Bacillota; class Clostridia; order Lachnospirales; family Lachnospiraceae; genus CAG-882. Next base: position 2,979 of record JAZQLB010000085.1, read on the forward strand.
GTTGATTTTAAGAATTCAAGGCAGGCTCAGTATGAGTGGTTAGATGCTCAGGGCTTTGAGGTAGTGGAATATAAAGTAGTTGATAGAAATAATATGGCAGAGGCTGTAGCCGGCTTTGCAAAGGCTATAGAGACCAATGATTTTCCATCAGATGGTCTGGTGCTTACTTATGATGATATTGCTTATGGTGAGTCGCTTGGAAGAACCTCTAAGTTTCCACGTCATTCCATTGCATTTAAGTGGAAGGATGAGGTAGTGGATAGCAAACTGCTTGAGATGGAGTGGAGTGCTTCAAGAACAGGCCTTATTAATCCGGTTGCCATATTTGAGCCGGTGGAGATTGAGGGAACGACCGTTTCAAGAGCCAGCGTTCATAATGTAAGTATTGTGGAGACTTTGGAGCTTGGAATAGGAGATACCATATCCGTATATAAGGCAAATATGATTATTCCACAGATTGCTGAGAATAAGACTAGAAGCAATACTCTTATTATTCCTGATACATGCCCTGTATGTGGTGGGAGAGCTGAGATTAAGTGCCAGAATGAGGTTAAGAGCCTTTATTGTATTAATCCTGAGTGTCAGGCTAAGCAGACCAAGCGTTTTGAGCTTATGGTGTCGAGAGATGCCCTTAATGTGGACGGAATAAGTCTTGCAACTCTTGAAAAATTCATTGACAGAGGTTTTATAAAGACATATGCTGATGTATATCATTTGAACCGTTATAAGGATGAAATAGTGACTATGGAGGGCTTTGGCGAGAAGTCCTATGAGAATATGATTAGCTCAATCGAGGCTTCAAGAAATGTACTTATTAGTAAGTTCGTATATTCTCTTGGAATAGCCGGTGTAGGTCTGGCTAATGCCAAGCTTATCTGTAAGCATTTTGACAGCGATTTAGAAGCTATTATGAGCGCAGATGTGGAGCAGCATACACAGATAGATGGTATTGGTGATGTTATAGCTGGTGCTATAGTTGATTATTTTGCGAATGAAGCAAAAAAGGAAGAAGCACTTGCACTTGTAGCAGAGCTTAATTTAATCCCTGAGGAAAAGGCAGATACAAGCTCGCCAATCGCAGGTAAGACCTTTGTTATTACCGGTTCAGTAGAGCATTTTGCTAATAGAAATGAAATAAAGGACCTTATTGAAAGCATGGGCGGTAAGACCGCAGGCTCAGTAAGTGCTAAGACAGATTATCTGATTAATAATGATGTTACCAGCTCTTCTTCAAAAAATAAGAAGGCAAAGGAGCTTGGAATACCTATTATATCAGAGGAAGATTTTTTAAGACTTATCGGAAGGATGGAATAGATATGCCAATCAGAATACAGAACGATTTACCTGCAAGGTCAATCTTAGAGGAAGAGAATATATTTGTAATGGACGAGAACAGAGCGTTAGCACAGGATATACGACCACTTGAGGTGCTTATCCTAAACCTTATGCCTATTAAGCAGGATACGGAGCTTCAGCTTCTTCGTGCCATGTCTAACACTCCATTGCAGATTAATATTACATTTTTACAGTTAGAGTCCCATGTGTCTAAAAATACATCGGCTTCGCATCTTAATCAGTTCTATCTGACTTTTAGTGAGATATGTGACAGAAAGTTTGACGGAATGATTATTACAGGCGCACCTGTGGAGCAGATGGAATTTGAAGAGGTTACCTATTGGGAGGAGCTTACAAAGATTATGGACTGGACTAACACACATGTTACCTCCACCTTCCATATCTGCTGGGGAGCTCAGGCAGCACTTTATCATCATTATGGAATTCATAAGGAGCTTCTGCCTAAAAAGGCATTTGGAATATTTGAACATAGGGTAATAAGTCGTAAGGTGCCTTTGGTAAGAGGCTTTGATGATGTATTCCTTGCTCCACATTCACGTCACACAACCATGGCAGAGGAGGAGATTAGAAATAATCCTAACCTTACAATTCTTGCTGAGTCAGAGGTTGTTGGTTCATTTATTGTTATGGCAGAAGAAGGAAAAAAGATATTTGTTATGGGACATCCTGAGTACGACAGGGTAACACTTGGTAATGAATATAACAGAGATGTGAATAAGGGGCTTGAGATTGAGGTGCCTTATAATTATTATAAGGATAATGACCCAAGTGTTAAGCCGCTTCTTACATGGAGAGCACATGCAAATAATTTATATACTAATTGGCTGAATTATTACGTTTATCAGATGACGCCTTACGTACTGTAAGGTAGCTTTTGATACAGGTAATCGTAGGCAGTAGAAGTATGAAGGGAGTTGATATTTGGTGAACCGTTCAGATTTAAAACGTAATTCTTTTATGTTGAAAGGGGCATTATCAAAGCGTGGATACGACTGGTGGTGGCATTCATTTACTGCAAGAAAACGTAGCACAGGTGAGGAAAAAGCATTTTTTATTGAATATTTCATTATTAATCCTGCAATTTCACCGGATAAGGTGGTGCTAGGGCAGAAGTATAGGGCAGGAAGTGTCAAGCCATCATATGTGATGGTTAAGGCTGGAACCTGGGGTAAGGATGCCAGACAGATACACAATTTCTATCCTATAAGTGAGTTGGTTATTGAGGATGGCAGGCTGAATCTTGAGGTGAGCGAATGTTCGTTAAATGAATATAATATGTCAGGAATAGTTGCTGTTAGTGAAGAAGAGGCAAAGAAGCATCCTGAATATATGAGTGATGCAGGTGTTATGAAATGGGATATAGATATTAATAAGCGTATTGCTTTTAATGTAGGATATGGTGCATCATCTTTTTTTAGGTGGATTAATGCCTTTGAGATGTTCTGGCATGCAGAAGGTATGAAGACGGAGTACAGCGGTATTGTGGAGCTGGATGGGGAGATATATGATGTGCTTCCAGAATCTAGCTATGGATATGCTGATAAGAACTGGGGAAAGGATTTTACCAGTCCGTGGGTTTGGTTATCTAGTAATAATATGGTGAGTAAGCTTACAGGAAAGAAGCTTGAGAATTCAGTATTCGATATAGGTGGAGGCAGACCTAAGGTATTCTTTGTAGAGCTTGACAGGAAGCTTCTTGGAAGTTTTTTCTATGAAGGAAAGGATTATGAGTATAATTTTTCAAAGCCTTGGCTTAGAAGTAAGATACGTTTCAGCTGTAAGGAAACTGATAAGCAGATAATATGGAAAATCCGTGCCGGAAATAAGAATTCAGTAATGGAGCTTATGTGCAGATGTGATAAGTCGGATATGCTGCTTGTTAATTATGAGTCGCCTGACGGACTTAAGCTACATAATCGTTTGTGGAACGGTGGTAACGGACGAGGAAGAATAAGGCTCTATGATAAGACTGAAGAAGGTCTTAAACTGGTGGATGATATTCTATTCTATAATGCAGGCTGTGAATATGGAGAGATGGATAAATGAGTGAGGTTTTATATGCGATAGTCAGAATAGTGGCTAAGATTCATAATTACATAATGCATATAAATGATGCCTTTGAATTGTATTTTTCGGATAAGGTAATGCATTTTATAGTAATTGGTGTACTTGGAATGGGTATGTTATTTATAGTATATCCTTTGTTTAAATGGCTGGCGGAGAATAAGCATGTAATGGTTATTGCATGGATATATGTGTTCACACTGATAATAGTTATAACCTTTGCCATAGAGATTGGGCAGAAGATATCCAATACAGGAAATATGGAATTTGATGATATTATGTTTGGTGTTATTGGATTCATTGTGATGTTTTTTGTGTTTTCAGTATTTAGGGCACTGTATCATATGCTTATGATGTTTATTAAGGCTAAGCTTAAGCCTGATAAGGCAGAAGATGTTGAGAAAGAAGCAGATGAAACGGAGGAGTCTGAGAATATTAATGTTTATGAACCTGCAAAAAAGGAGACGTCATATAATCCTACAGAGGAATTAGAATCACAGGCGGTTAAGGTTATAGAGCTTAATGAAGCATCTGATATTGATACTGATCTTATTGCACAGGCTTATGAGGAACAGATTATAGAGGAACAAAGTAATGATTGCTCTGATACAGAGCAGTTAT
>JAZQLB010000086.1:0-5388 GCA_045542475.1 Lachnospiraceae bacterium
ACCCACGAGTTGCCGCTCGTGGGTATTCTTGTCAAATGATTTTAGATAGTTGACCGAACCATCAGGCTTATTACCGTTTATTCCTCGCTATCAAGCCATTTGCATATGTAGTAGGCTACTACACTTGCCATAATAGAAAGGATAAAAGAAAACCATAATTCCATACAAACACCTCCTTCCTGTAACCAGTATAGGAGACGGTAACAAAAACATAATACCACTATCGTGAAATTATGTAAAGATAATCTGTAAGCAATCTCCCCCCACTTATTCACGAAAATCCTTGACTACCATTTTTTAAAGGAGTATATTTATTTCATATAGTTTTTATTGCTCCTTTTTTGTGGGCAAATTTACACACTTCTAAGTGGAGGATAATAATTATGGAGAAGAAGAATATTGACTGGTCAAACCTTGGTTTTGGCTATGTTAAGACAGAGAAGAGATTTGTAGCTAATTTTAAGAATGGAGCATGGGATGAGGGCGTTATCACAGAGGATGATAAGGTTGTAATTAGCGAGTGTGCAGGTGTTTTACAGTATGCACAGACATGCTTTGAGGGTCTTAAGGCATATACAACAGAGAGCGGCAAGATTGTTACTTTCCGTCCTGACCTTAACGCACAGCGTATGGTTGATTCTTGTGAGAGACTTAAGATGCCTGTATATCCTGTAGATAAATTTGTTGAAGCAGTAACTAAGGTTGTAGAGGCTAATGCGGCTTATGTTCCACCATATGGTTCAGGTGCAACATTATACATAAGACCATATATGTTCGGAAGTGACCCTGTTATCGGTGTTAAGCCAGCTAACGAGTATCAGTTCAGAATTTTCACAACACCTGTAGGTCCTTACTTTAAGGGCGGTGTTAAGCCTCTTACTATCAGAGTTTCTGATATTGACAGAGCAGCACCACGTGGAACAGGACATATTAAGGCTGGTCTTAACTATGCAATGAGCTTATATAATATCGTTGACGCTCATGAGCAGGGCTTTGATGAGAATATGTACCTTGATCCGGGAACAAGAACATATGTAGAGGAAACTGGCGGTGCTAACTTCTTATTTGTTACTAAGGACGGTAAGGTTGTTACACCTAAGTCAGACAGTATCCTACCTTCTATTACAAGACGTTCATTATTGGTAGTTGCTAAGGATTATCTTGGACTTGAGGTTGAGGAGCGTCCGGTTGCAAAGGATGAGCTTAAGGATATGGCTGAGTGTGGTCTTTGTGGAACAGCAGCAGTTATCTCACCTGTTGGTAAGATTGTTGACCACGGCACAGAAATCTGCCTTCCAAGTGGTATGACAGATATGGGTCCTGTAACTAAGAAGTTATATGAGACATTAACAGGAATTCAGATGGGTAGAATTGAAGCTCCTAAGGGCTGGATTCATGAGATTATGTAAATAATAAGTAATATTGATATTAATGGTTTCCCTGCATTTTGTGTGCAGGGAAACTTTATTTGCGGTAAAAGATTAATGCGTTAATATAGCAGAAGCTACAGCAAAAGCTACGGCAGAAGCTATGGCAGAAGCATGGAGGCAGTATGCAGCAGTTTAAGTTTTTGATGAGTTATATAAAACGTCACAAATGGTCATACTTTGGCGGTATTGTTACACTGTTTGTGGTGGATTATATGAATCTGTTGATTCCACAGCTTACCGGCGAGGTAACGGATGGTTTAACAGGGCATACTCTGGATTTTGACGGAGTTATGCGAATTATTGGAACAATTATGATAGTTGGAACAATTCTTGCAATAGGACGTTTCCTATGGAGATATTTTATCTTCGGAGCGGCAAGAAGAATACAGTACGAGATTAGAAATGGAATGTTCGAGCACCTTGAAAAGCTGTCAGTTGAATATTACAACGAGCACAAAACAGGTGATTTGATGTCCCGTTTCATTAACGATTTGAATACAATCAGAATGGCAATAGGACCAGCGGTAATATCGGCATTTGATGCAACGGTAATGGCGGTTATGGTTATCGTGCAGATGATTATATATGTTGATTTAAAGCTTACACTTTTGGCGGTTATTCCGCTTTTAGGTATTTTCTTTGGTGAGTTCTATTATGGTGCCAAGATGGAGAAGCGCTTTAATGAGAAGCAGGAGGCACTGTCAGGTCTTACTGATATGGTTCAGGAGAGCTTTTCGGGAGTAAGGGTTATTAAGGCGTTTGTTCAGGAGCGGGCAGAAAGAAGAGCCTTTTTAAAGTCAAATGATTTTACAAGGGAAAAGAATATGCGTGTGGTTAAGCTGCAGGCGGTAGTTATTCCTATGATTGATGTAATTATTGGAGCTAGCTCACTGGTAACATTATTATATGGTGGTTATCTGGCGCTTACAGGCGAGATTACCCTTGGAAGATTTGTTGCCTTTAACCAGTATATAACCATGCTTGTATGGCCGATGTTTGCGGCTGGTGACAGTATTACTATGATTTCACAGGGTCTGGCATCAACTAAGCGTATTCAGGAGATATTCGAGGAGAAACCGGAGATATTCGATGGTGAGGATACCAAGGATATTAAGAAAATCGAGGGCAATATCGAATTTAATCATCTGACCTTTGTTCATAACGGACAGACGGAGCCGACACTTAAGGATATTAATCTTAAGGTTCTGGCAGGCACTACACTGGCGATTATCGGACGAACAGGTAATGGTAAGTCAACCCTCGTTAATCTGCTTTTACATCTGTATAATACCAGACCGGGTATGATAAAGATTGACGGAACGGATATTAATCAGATTCCGCTTAATACCTTAAGAGCTAATATTGCATATGTACCACAGGATAATTTCCTTTTCTCGGATTCACTTAAGAATAATATTGCATTCGGTGTTGAGGGAACGGATATGGATGAGGTGATTAAGGCTACTAAGGCAGCCTGCATTCATGATAATATCGTAGCCTTCCCTGATGGTTATGAGACTATTGTTGGCGAGCGAGGTGTTACCTTATCAGGTGGTCAGAAACAGAGAAGCTCTATAGCAAGAGCTCTTATGAAGGATGCACCGATACTTATTCTTGATGATTCGTTATCGGCGGTTGATACGGATACAGAGGAGCATATCCTTAGTAATCTTAAGGAAAACCGTAAGGGAAAGACTACCATTCTTATTGCACACAGAATATCAACCATTCAGAATGCAGATATGATTCTTGTGCTTGAAGATGGTGAGGCGGCAGAGATAGGCAATCATAATGAGCTTATGGAGCTGAATGGTATATATAAGAGCATGTTCGATAAACAGCAGCTTGAGGCTGCCAAGGGACAGCTAGAGGGTAAGGAGGTTAATGAATAATGAAGAGATTATTAGTTTATTTAAAACCTCATAAGCTTACCATGTTTGTTGTGTCAGCAATGGTACTGCTGATTACCTTTATAGAGCTGTATAAGCCGATTATTATTGGTGATGCCATTGATGATTATATTAACGGATATTACTATCCTTATGCTGTTGTTGAGGCTGATGCCAAGGGAGCGGTAGCCTATAAGGATATATATATCAGTAAGGATTTTGAAGGGACACCTCCGGATGGCAGCTTCTATCAGATGTTCTTATATGAGGACAGCTATTATATGGCGGAGAAGCTTACACAGGCAGAGTGTGAAGCACTTGAAAAGGCGGATGGTGAGCTTATAGCAGAATATGCGGCTGTTTCAGAAAAGCTTACCACAGAGGAGCTTAAGGAGCTTAGAAGCCGTGACTTTACGGGAATCTGCTCGGCAGCGGTTTTATATCTTGCTGCGTTGGTGTTCGGCTTTGCATTTAATGCTTTACAGACCTTGATATTGCAGAAAATGGGTCAGGATATTATCTACAGTATGCGTGATCAGGTGTTTACACATATTCACAGCCTGTCACTTAGCTTTTTTAACACACAGCCGGTAGGTAAACTGGTAACGAGAGTAACCAATGATACGGAAGCCATTAATGAGATGTTCACAAGTGTACTGGTTCGTTTGTTTAAGAATATAGTTAAGATTATCGGCTACGGAGTGGTGATGGTTTCCATTAATCCTAAGATGGCAGGGTATTCATTTATTCTGCTTCCTGTAATTGGTGTGCTGACATTCATTTTCAGACATCTCTCAAGAGAGGCATACAGAGTTACAAGAAATAAGATTACTGACATCAATACCTTCCTGTCTGAGAATATTTCGGGAATGAAGCTTATCCAGATATTTACCAGGGAAAAGGAAAAGTATGACGAGTTCGAGGGCAAGAGCTTGGGACTTTTTAAGGCAGGCTTTAGAGAGGTTATGATATTTGCCATATTCAGACCATTAATCTATCTGTTGTCGATAGTAGCTCTCGTAATAGTTATTGGAACAGGAAGTAATATGGTGCTTGGCAATGCCATATCAATCGGAACGCTGTATATTTTCATTAATTATATAAGCTCTTTCTTTGACCCGATTCAGGAGCTGGCAGAGCAGTTTGGTACATTACAGTCATCACTTGCATCGGCAGAAAAGATGTTCCAGATACTTGATGAAAAGCCTGAGATTGTTAATACTGACAGACCTGTGGATGTTAATATTAAGGGAAGAATTGAATTTAAGAATGTGTGGTTTGCTTATGAGAAGGAAGAGTATATCCTTAAGGATGTAAGCTTTACCATTGAGCCTGGCGAAAAGGTAGCCTTTGTAGGTGCTACAGGAGCAGGAAAGAGCTCAATTCTTAACCTTATCGGACGTTATTTTGACATTCAAAAGGGTGAAATATTAATTGACGGAGTAAATATTAAGGAGCTTGATACTGATGTGCTAAGAGGCGCAATCGGTCAGGTTCAGCAGGATGTATTTATCTTTACGGGAGATATTAAGAGTAATATTTCACTTAGAAATGAAAATATAACTATGGATGAGATTAAGGCAGCGGCAAAGCATGTTAATGCTGATAAATTCATTGAGAAGATGCCAATGAAATATGACGAGCCTGTTACGGAGCGTGGTTCCACATTATCGGCAGGTCAGAGACAGCTGTTATCCTTTGCCAGAACCTTGGCGTATAAGCCATCTATTCTGGTGCTTGATGAGGCGACTGCCAATATTGATACAGAAACAGAAAGCCTTATTACAGAGGCGCTTGAGAGACTTATGCAGGGAAGAACCACGATTATGGTTGCACATCGTCTCTCTACTATCCAGCATGCGGATAAGATTATGGTTATGGATAAGGGAAGAATTGTTGAGGCAGGCAATCATCAGGAATTACTGGCGCAGAATGGCGTATATAGAAAATTATATGATTTACAGCTTGCACCAACCACCGTGGAATAGCATAATAGAATAGCATAAAAAAGGAGCTTCGGTCCGAAGCTCCTTTTTGAGTATGTAATTACTTCTCTACGATCTCCAGCA
>JAZQLB010000087.1:0-16594 GCA_045542475.1 Lachnospiraceae bacterium
GTTACAGTTTACAATGATTGTTTCAAAGCCAAGCTTCTTAAGAGCAAGTGAAGCATGAACGCAGCAGTAGTCAAACTCGATACCCTGACCGATTCTGTTAGGACCGCCGCCAAGAATCATAATCTTTGGCTTGTCCTCAGATACAGGGTTCTTATCTGTTGCATTGTAGGTAGAGTAGTAGTAAGCATTGTTCTCTGTACCGCTTACATGAACTCCCTCCCATGCCTCTTCAACACCAAGCTCAATACGATGGTTACGGATAGTATCCTCTGATACCTCAAGTAACTGGCTTAAGTATTTATCTGAGAAACCATTTTTCTTAGCGCTGATAAGAGCCTCGTCAGAAGGAAGTGAACCCTTAGATTTTAAGAGTGCCTCCTCTTCCTCTACTAATTCCTTCATCTGCTCGATAAAGTAATGCTTAACCTTAGTAAGCTCGAAAATCTCATCAACAGTAGCACCCTTTCTTAAAGCCTCATACATAACGAAATGACGCTCGCTTGTAGCTACTACTAACTTCTTAAGGAGCTGCTCCTTGGTAAGTGAGTTAAAGTCCTTAGCATAGCCAAGACCGTAACGACCTGTCTCAAGGCTTCTGATAGCCTTCTGGAAAGCTTCCTTATATGTCTTACCGATACTCATTACCTCACCAACGGCACGCATCTGAGTACCAAGCTTATCCTCAACACCCTTGAACTTCTCGAATGCCCAACGAGCAAACTTAATTACAACGTAATCACCGTCCGGTACATACTTATCAAGTGTACCATACTTACCGCAAGGAATATCCTTAAGAGTAAGTCCTGTAGCAAGCATTGCTGATACTAAAGCGATAGGGAAACCTGTTGCCTTAGAAGCAAGTGCTGACGAACGTGAAGTACGTGGGTTAATCTCAATAACAATAATTCTGTCTGAAACAGGGTCATGTGCGAACTGTACATTAGTTCCGCCGATAACCTCTACAGACTCTACAATCTTAAATGCCTGCTCCTTTAATCTGTCCTGTACTTCCTGAGAAATAGTAAGCATAGGAGCTGAACAGAAAGAATCACCTGTATGAACACCAAGCGGGTCAATGTTCTCGATAAAGCATACAGTAATCATGTTGTTGTCCTTATCACGAACAACCTCAACCTCAAGCTCTTCCCAGCCAAGGATTGACTCCTCAACTAATACCTGACCTACAAGGCTTGCCTGAAGACCTCTTGCACATACTGTGCTAAGCTCTTCCTTATTATAAACGAGGCCACCGCCTACACCACCCATTGTGTATGCAGGACGAAGTACTACAGGATAACCAAGACGGTCTGCGATTGCAAGAGCTTCATCAACGCTGTAAGCAACCTCGCTTCTTGCCATCTCAATACCAAGCTTATCCATTGCCTTCTTAAACTCAACTCTGTCTTCACCACGCTCAATGGCATCAACCTGAACACCAATAACCTTAACATTATATTTGTCTAAGATACCGGCATTATTTAACTCAGCACAAAGGTTAAGTGCTGACTGTCCACCGAGGTTAGGTAAAAGTGCATCCGGACGTTCTTTCTTGATAATCTGTTCTATTCTATCTACGTTAAGAGGTTCAATATAGGTAACATCTGCTGTTTCCGGATCAGTCATGATTGTCGCCGGGTTAGAGTTAACCAGTACGATTTCGTAACCTAACTTACGAAGTGCCTTACAAGCCTGTGTTCCTGAGTAGTCAAACTCACAAGCCTGTCCGATTATGATAGGACCGGAACCAATAATAAGTACTTTGTGAATATCTGTTCTTTTTGGCATAGATATATATCCTCCTTTATTCTTCTTATTTATTATATAGCAAAAGTTAAAAAGCACAAGAAAATTTTTCGATAAACGGGAAAAAAATTTTTTTTACTTAAAATCTAAGAAAAAATGACACTCTTAAATAGATAAAATTTGAACAGAAAAAACAAGTTTTATAAAATTGTCTGTCATTTTGTGAGAGTATATATTATAATTGGATGGAGTATTATTGTAGTATTATTAGGGAAAAAGGTAAAAATATGTACACAAAGGATGATTTAAAGAAAGCATTAGCCGGAATGGGCTTAAAAAATAATGAAGCAATTATGATACATTCCTCCATGAAAGCGATAGGAGAGGTTGAGGGCGGCGCCGATACGGTTGTGGATGCCCTTATGGAATATTTTAAGGATGGGCTTTTAATGGTGCCAACACATACATGGGCACAGATGAGTGTGGAGCATAATATATTTGACCCGGATAAGGAACCGTCATGTGTTGGAATAATTACTAATATATTAAGGAAAAGAGAGGGCGTGGTGCGCTCGCTGCATCCTACTCATAGCATTGCAGCATATGGAGCCAGCGCATGGGAATATATAGAGGGTGAGGAGAATTGTAAAACACCATGTGCGCCGGGGGGCTGCTGGGACCGATTGAGGGCTGTTAAGGCTAAGATATTACTTGTGGGAGTAACCCATATCAGGAACACCTTTATTCATGCCATAGAGGAAAATTTCAATATAACCCGGCGTTTTACGCCGGAGCCGGGATTATTTAAGGTAGTGATGCCTGACGGAAGTCTAAAGGATACACTTGTGCACAGACATTATAATCCGAAGACAGCACATATATCAGAAAGCTATGATAAGCTTATGGAGGCTCTTTTTGAGACCGGGGCAGCCAAAAAAGTGAGCTTTGGTGATGCCGAATGCATTCTTTGTGATGCGGCTAAGACCTATGAGGTTGTCGGAAAAATATTGTCAAGGGAGGCAAATTGTCTGATTGACAGAGAAATAATTCCAAGGGAATGGTGGAGTGAATAAGTAAGAAGATTATTACGGTAAGTTAAACAGGATAGGAGAATGGGAATGATAGTTGTAGTAATTACTATGGTAATAATCATATTGTATTTATTTTTAATTGCACCAAGGCTTTGGGGCAGACCGGACAGAAGTCCGTTTATAAAAGTACATTATGCACACAGAGGCTTGTTCGATAATGAAGGGGGCACGCCGGAAAATTCTATTGCGGCATTTAAAGTGGCTGTGTCAGCAGGCTATGGAATAGAGCTTGATGTGCAGTTAAGCAAGGATGGTATTCCGGTTGTATTTCATGACGCTTCCTTAGAACGAATGTGTGGTGTAAAAGGAATGGTCTGGAACTATTCGCTTGCTGAGCTTAAACAGATGAAGCTGGCTGGCTCTGATGAGACAATTCCTACATTTGATGAGGCACTTAAGGTAATTAATGGTCAGGTTCCCATAATAGTAGAGTACAAATTAGACAAGGTTCAGACAAGAGTATGCCAGCTGGGAGACAGACTGCTTTCGGAATATGATGGGGCATACTGTATAGAATGCTTTCACCCAAACGCACTTATCTGGTATAGAAAACACAGGCCCGAGGTTATGCGTGGACAGTTGAGCATGGATTTTGTAAAAGATAAGAATTATAATGGAGCTAAATACGGTATGTTAGCCTATCTTCTTACCAATGTGGCAGCAAGACCGGATTTTATTGCATACAGACATTCAGATGCAGGAAATCTTTCCAGAAGATTATGCAGAAGAATGGGGGCGTTGTCTGCGGCATGGACAATTAAAAATGAGGCTGAATATGAGGCGGTCAAGGATAGCTTTGACATATTCATATTCGACAGCTTTATATTAAAGTAATAATACAAAAGGAGATGAGATCATGGTAAAACACATTATTTTATGGCAGTTAAAGGACGAATTTACAGCAGAGGAAAAGGAAAATATCAAGGCAGGCATAAAGAGCGGTCTTGAGGGCTTACAGGGAAAGATTCCGGGCTTAATCGACATTCACGTACAGACAGAAGGTCTGCCTTCTTCTAATACGGATGTAATGCTTGATTCAACATTTGAAGATGAAGCGGCACTTAAGGCGTATGCGGTTCATCCGGCACATGTAGAGGTGGCAGATAACAATGTAAGACCATACACCAAGTCGAGAAGCTGTCTTGATTTTGAGAAATAGGAGAGACTATGTCAGAGAGGATAATTGAGAGGCCTATATCAATTAATTTTATTAAGAAATCGCCATTTTCAGGTAGCCTTAATGGCATGAGATATATGTTAAAAAAAGCGGATGATAAGCTGATGGCGTATGTTTATCCGGAGCCTTTTTCCATTGATAAGACACCGGAGGAGAAAATAGTTTGGGCAGAGTTTGAGTTTGGCAAGGAAGGGTATGAAGCAGCTATAGACTGGGTGAATGAGCAGTATGTCAGTCGTGAGGATGAGTGGAAGGAATTGGCTGGGAAATTAATAATATGATAATATGTTGATTTGTTATTAAACAAATGAGGAGAATTAACAGATAAAAACTGTCGCATCTAATTATTATTAATTACTGATTAGGTGCGACAGTTTTTTTGTTAAGCTTTATATATTATTTACCCGGAACATAATCAAATGTTACCTCAATAGTCTTTACATTACCAAGTGTATCAGCATCTAATACGCAAGGGCTTACATACATTACATTACCGGCGGCTGTACGTGCTGAATCAGGTATTGAAGATACCCAGGCATTGAAGAGATTTACTCTTGTACAAATAGCATCATCACTGGTTGTATAAGGTCTGCCGGTAAGAAAATATTTCTCACCATTAATCAGAATTTCCTTAATCTCGATACAATAGCCAGGATATAAAACCTCACCGTTAGCAAGACCGATTGCAGAGAATGCAACGCTGTTTGCATAGCCTGCTGCTGTTCCTGTAAAGTCAAGTGCTACGGTATAAGTTCCTTCTCCTGTAATCTCAGCGGTAGTAGCTACAACACCGGCTGTTCCGGCATCAGGGTCATATACATCGCCTACGCTGTAGGAGATAGCCCAGTCGCTGCTGCTATACATAATCCATGCTAATGCAGTTCTGTCATCCACGCCGGCTGCTTCAGGTGCTGCTTCAATAGCTGCATCCATATCAGCCTTTGCCTTTGCCTTAAGCTCATCTATAGTCATAGAAGACTGGCTTGCAAAGCTGTGGTCTAAGTAAATCTGAGCAACCTCGTCATGAGCGATTTTGCATGTGTTTCGATTGAACATATCATTGGTATCCCATAAAACAGGACAATATCCATAATAGTCACAGGCATCTAAGAAAAACTCATTAAATTCAAGGGTTCCCTCGCGTAAACCACTTGACTGCTTTAAAACACCCCATTCGCCGATAACAACGCCATAGCCCTGTGATGTGTATTTTTCCATCATGGCAAGTAATTCTGCCTGATCATTAAAATCCTTCTTATCTCCCCAAGATGAGATACTTGCATCAATGCAGTAGCCGGAAGGTGTATAATAGTGTACAGAGATTATCAGCTTATCCTTAGCGGTGTCAGTTGGCATCTTATAAGCATCATCGCAGGTGTTGGCAATATCTGTGTTATAGCCTGCGATAAGTAAGAATCTGTCAGCATTGTTACCGCCAGTGCTTCTGATAGTGTCTACAAAGGTCTGATTGATTAAGTTAGCCATTTCATAGCATTCAGCCTTTGATAATGTACCGGAATCCTTTGCAACATCTTTATCGTTAAGGCGGTCGCCTAATTCTTCATTAGCAGATTCAAAAATCAAATGCTCATCATACTGTTCATATCTGGTTGCAATCTGTGTCCACATTGAAACATATAAATCCATTGCGGCATCTCTTGTTTCCTGTGATGCGGAACCGAACATTCCCCACCAGCTGCCATCCCAGTGGTCATTTACAATAACGTACATATCAGCATCAAGAGCATAATTAATGATTTCTTCTACTCGGTTAAGATAATCTTCTCCGATTGTGTAATCGCCGCTTTCATATTTCATGGCATTGGTCCATGCTACAGGAATACGGAGAGTATCAAATCCGGCAGCCTTCATGCCTGCAATCATTTCAGCAGTAGTAATTGGCTGTCCCCATAATGTCTCATACGCAGAGGTATCGGCACCAACGCCTATGCTGGTATGACCATAAGCCTCCATGGTATTACCTAAGTTGATACCATTACCCATAAGGTGGGTTAATTCAATGGCTGTAAGTCCATCATCACCTGAATCAGCAGATGGAGATGTAGTTGTTGTTTCCGGTTCTGCTGTAGTAGTCTCAATCGGTGCAGCAGTAGTGGTCTCAGTCGTAGTAGTCTCAGCCGGAGCTGTAGTAGTGGTCTCAGCCTCGGTTGTAGTAGTGGTTTCTGTCTGAGAGCTTTGCTGTGTAGTAGTTTCATTGTTTGTCTCTTTGCTACAGCCTGTAAGCAATCCAAGTGCTAATGTAGCGGCCATAACAACGCTCAAAAGTTTTTTGCGCATATCCTTCTCCCTTTCCATTTTTTATGCAGTGCATTTAATTATAACTCTATGGTAAATGACTTCAATTTATTAGAAAACCATATTAATTAGAGAGGTAAGGTGTATTTTTTTTATGTTATATTGACAGAGAAAAAGTTTTGTATTACTATATATAATACAAATAATACAGTAAGTGATAAAAATATGGCGTAAAAATACTAATGCGGTGAGATTGGGCTATGTTTTTGGTAATTATACGAGGAGGTGTAAGCCATGATAATTGAACTTGATAACACGTCAGCCATTCCTATATATGTACAGCTGCGCAATCAGATTGTACTTGGAATTGGCAGAGGTGAGCTGAAGGTAGGAGAGAGTCTTCCGACAGTCAGACAGATGGCAGCAGATGCGGGCATGAATGTGATGACTGTTAATAAGGCATATAATGTGCTGAAGCTGGAGGGCTATATTGAGATTGACAGAAGACATGGGGCTATTGTAAGTCCTAAGCTTGATGCAGATAAGGAATATTGTGAGAAGCTTGATTATGAGCTGGAGCTTCTTATAACTGAGGCGAGCTTGAAGGGGATGAAAAAGGAGGATTTTCTGGAGCGCTGCAGTGCTCTTTATGAGAGGCAGAATATCGTGGTAATGGGAGGTGCGTAGTATGGTGGTTCTTGTGATTTTTCAGATTGCTATGTTTATGATGTGGCTGACACTTGTATATACCTATGGGCAGGCGAGCATATCTAATGGTAATTATCTGATGGGAATTACTCTGGCTAAGAGTTATAGGGAGGAGCCGGAGGTTAAGCAGATAGTCTCAGAGTATCTTAAAAGGCAAAGGAAAATTAACCTTGCAGGTCTTGTTACCAGCTTTGTAACAATACTTTTAAGGGATTTTACCTCTCTTATGCTGATGTATCTTTTTATATGGTTTTTTGTGCTTATATATATCAGTAATGGTCTTTTGAAAAAGCATGCATGGAAATTATATAATCTTAAGAAGGAAAAGGGCTGGATAAACGGTTCGGCGGGAATAAAAAGAGTTGATACCGTGGTGAGCAGTATGAATAAGAAGCTTCCTGTAAGTCCTATATGGCTGGTGCCGGCAGCTATTATCGGAGTCTATAATATATATGACTATATAGCAGGAAGAATTAATGTGGCTAATGCCGAAACAGTATCAAAAATACCTATTGTATATACAATATGTGCATTTATGTTCATGGGAATATATTTTGCAGTGGCAAACAGCTCTAACAAGGTATACTGCAAGGACAGTAAGATTAACCTTAAGGTGAACAGAAGCATTAAGTATGAATGGACAAGATATTTTGTTGTGACCGCATATGGTGCGGTGGCGATGGGGCTTGTGGCTGGGTATGTTAATGCTGTCAGGGAAAACCTCGCGGTACAGCTTCTGGCGTTTATGATTTTCTTCTTTGGTCCGGTTATTCTTATGATTATTACCTTTCAGAATATACAGAAGGTTAAAAAATATGCCTTCGATTCGGATGAGGGAAAAAATGAGCTTCCCTATGATGATGACGATATATACTGGCTTATGGATAAGGTGAATCCTAACGGAAGCAGGTTTGAGGAAAAGCGTGTCGGAATAGGCTTTTCGCTTAATGTGGGGAAGGCGGGAGAAGCTGTTTTTATATTTTTAATAATGCTGTTTGTTACGGGTATGTCCCTGTTTATGCTGAAATTTGATTTGGCGGATATTGAGCTTACTCTTAGTGCGGATGGGAAAAGTGCTAAGGTGTCGGCGGCAGACATGGGCTATACCTTTGATATAGAGGATATTACAGCAGTTACTCTTCTTGAAGAGCATCCGGATATGAGTAAAAGTCATGGCTATGACGGCTCGAATTTCTATTTTGGCACCTTTAGGGTTAGCGGCTATGAAGAGAACTGTGAGGTGTATGTAAGCATTAGAAATCCTCAGGTAATTGTGGTGGAAACGGTGGATAAGGTTATTATTTTTAATGACAAAAGTCAGTCTGAGACACTAAAAATGTATGAGATATTAATGGAGCTTACAACCAAATAATTATTCTTTAGCTGCACTTTTTTTGTATTCAGAAGGAGTGCAGCCGTTTTTTCTTTTAAATACACAAGAGCATCGGACTAAAAATGCAGAATGTATTATCAAATTAAAATAAATGTGATACACTATGGCAAAGAATATTATGAGTATTTGTCAGGAGAGAAAATATATGTCACAGATTGTTATAGACAGACAAAAAGCATTAAATCGCTTTGCAGAATATGTAAAAGCATATAATGATGAGGATTCTAAGGTTCGCCTAAAAATCGAACACACCTACAGAGTAGCCGGACTTTGTCAGGCAATAGGACTCTCAATCGGGCTGACAGACAGCGACCTTGACCTTGCTTGGTTAGTAGGACTGCTGCATGATGTAGGACGCTTTGAGCAGCTAAGAAACTATGGCACCTTTAACGATGCCGAGTCAATAGACCACGCTCAGTATGGCAGCAGCATCCTGTTTAATGACGGACTAATCCGAAGCTTTTTAGATGACCCCTTGGAGGACGAGCTTATAAAAAATGCAGTATACTGGCACAGTGCCTTTAAAATTCCCGAGGATTTTGATGACCGCACCAAAATGTACTGCAATATCCTACGTGATGCCGATAAAATAGACATCTTTAAGGTAAACTGCGATTTTCCATTAGAAGAAATCTATAACGCTACCACCGAGGAAGTACAAAACAGCGAGGTAACAAAAGAGGTAATGGACAGCTTCTTTGAGGAGCACGCAGTCCTTCGCTCCCTAAAGAAAACCGTAGTAGACAACGTAGTAGGACACATCTCACTGGTTTATGAGTTGGTATATCCCGAAAGCATTCGTCAGGCAGTAAAGCAAGGCTACTTAAACAAGCTGATGTCCTTCACCTCAAAAAATCCTGCAACCAACGAAAAGTTCGCGAGTATAAGAGAACACATAGCTGACTTCATAAAAAGAAAAACAACCAATATTTAACTGAATTAACAAACATTATAAATGGCAATTATCTTATGTAAATGCTAGTATGTATACATACTGAATATGTATATTAAAAGGCAAGTTCATAAGGTAATTGCTATTTTTATTATATGAAAAATCATTACCTATATTGTGCGATAAAACAGGGGCGGTGGTGGGGAAGTTTTGGCGACCTTTGTGAGGGGATTAGAATTTCTTAGTGTCCTGCCAAAGCGAAACCCCAGCAATTGCACGCACACGGACGTGCGTGCAAGGCGCAACGAGGCAGGATGCCGATTTTGCGCCGTATTGCGAGGCTAGAAACAAAGTTAAATGCAGGATACTTAGAAATTCTTATCCCCGCACAACTAAAGCCAAAACTTCCCCACCACCGCCCCGTCCGTGTCGAACAAAAAAATTCAATTTTTTCCCCCCACCTGAATATACTATTACAGTAACAATTTCGTACAAGCAGTTTTTTCATAAAAAAACAGGAGGTTTACACATGCGAACAAAACAAACAATGGATGGAAACACCGCGGCAGCCCATGTATCCTACGCATACAGCGATGTCGCTGCAATATATCCGATTACCCCGTCCTCACCGATGGCGGAGGTTACAGAGGAATGGTCTGCTAAGGGCAGAGAAAATATATTTGGGCACCCGGTTAAGGTAAGCCAGCTGCAATCAGAGGCCGGTGCGGCAGGCGCAGTTCATGGTGCACTTGTGGCAGGTGCGTTAGCTACTACATTTACGGCATCACAAGGACTTTTACTTATGATTCCTAATCTGTATAAAATTGCGGGAGAGCTGCTTCCGGGAGTATTTAATGTGGCAGCAAGAGCAGTGGCGACCCATGCACTTTCTATTTTTGGCGACCACTCGGATGTGTATGCGTGCAGACAGACTGGTGCGGCAATGTTCGCCACAAGCAGTGTGCAGGAGGTTATGGATTTAACACCTGTGGCACATCTTGTGGCTATTGAGGGAAGAATTCCTTTTATTAATTTTTTTGATGGATTTAGAACCTCACATGAATTTCAAAAAATTGAAGTGTGGGATTATGCGGATTTAAAGGAGATGCTTAATGAGAAAAGTGTACAGGACTTCAGGAAGGGAGCACTTAACCCGGAGCATGCATATCTCATGGGCTCAGCACAGAACCCTGATGTATTCTTTCAGGCAAGGGAGGCATGCAATAACTTTTATGATGCACTTCCACAGGTGGTTGAGAAATATATTAATAAGATAAATGACAAGCTTGGTACAAGCTATGGTCTATTTGATTACTATGGTGCGCAAGATGCCGATCATGTAATTATTGCTATGGGTTCGGTATGTGAGACTATTGCGGAAACAATTGATTATCTTAATTCTCAGGGTAAAAAGTATGGTTTGCTTAAGGTTCATTTATACAGACCATTTAGCATAGAGCATTTTATTAATAAGCTTCCAAAGACTGTGAAGCAGCTTAGTGTCTTAGATAGAACCAAGGAGCCGGGGGCAATTGGCGAACCGCTGTATCTAGATGTTATTGCGGCATTAAAGGGAAGCGGGTTTGAGAATGTAAAGGTATATTCAGGTCGATATGGTCTGGGCTCTAAGGACACCACACCTGAGCAGATTATGGCGGTGTATGAAAATGATAGTAAACCACGCTTCACCATCGGAATTAATGATGATGTTACAGGCTTGTCTCTAGACAACTCTAAATTTTCGTACATTCCTCCAAAGGACATTATCTGCTGTAAATTCTGGGGACTTGGTGCGGACGGAACAGTAAGCGGTAATAAAAATTCCATTAAGATTATCGGTGAGCATACGGATAAGTATGTTCAGGCGTATTTTGAGTATGATTCCAAGAAATCAGGTGGAATAACCATGTCACATTTAAGATTTGGTGACAGTCCGATAAGGTCAACCTATCTTATTAATCAGGCTGATTTTGTTGCCTGTCATAACCAGACCTATATTTTAAAATATGATATGGTACAGGAGGTAAGAAAGGGCGGAACCTTCTTACTTAACTGTCAGTGGAGCAAGGAGGAATTAAACGAGAAACTTCCGGGACAGGTTAAGCGTTATATTGCCGAGAATGACATTAATTTTTATATAATTAATGGTCTTAAGGTGGGTAAGGAAATCGGTCTTAACAGTAAGATTAACACTATTTTACAGTCAGCATTCTTTAAGCTTGCCGGAATTATCCCTTATGAAGAGGCTGTGGAATATATGAAGGCTGCTGCGAAGAAATCCTACGGCTTTAAGGGCGAGAAAATTATCGAGATGAACTATAAGGCGATAGATAGGGGTGGAGAAGCCGTAGTTAAGGTAAATGTACCTGATGAGTGGAAGAATTGTAAGGACGAGGGTATCGGCTCAAAGGCGTTAGAGGACAGAACGCAGGTAATGCATTTTGTTGAACAGATACAGAATACCGTTAATTCACAGAAGGGTAACACGCTTCCGGTGTCGGCATTTTTGGATTATGCGGATGGTTCTACACCTTCAGGAACGACTGCTCACGAAAGACGTAATATTGCAGTAGACATCCCGGAGTGGATTCCTGAGAACTGTATTCAGTGTAACCGTTGTTCCTATGTATGTCCTCACGCAGTTATAAGACCGGCAGTTCTTACGGAGGCTGACAAGGATAAGGTGTTAAAATCTAAGCCAATGCTTGGTATGCCTGATAAACATTTTTCAATAGTTATATCGGCGGTGGACTGTACAGGCTGTGGCTCTTGTGCAGGTGTATGTCCGGGAATGAAGGGGAATAAGGCTCTTGTTATGAAGCTGGCAACAGATGAGGCTAAAGAGAAGGAGCAGGCAGGCTTTGACTATGCAAAACCACTGCTTACCAATGCGGAGGCAGTAGAAAAATTCAAGGAAAATACCGTAAAAGGAAGTCAGTTTAAACGTCCGCTTATGGAATTTTCGGGAGCCTGTGCAGGCTGTGGCGAGACACCATATGTTAAGCTTATAACCCAGCTTTTTGGCGAGAGAATGTATATTGCCAATGCCACGGGCTGCTCATCAATCTGGGGTAATTCTTTTCCTGCCACGCCTTATACTGCAACAGAATGTGGCAAGGGTCCGGCATGGGGCAATTCACTCTTTGAGGATGCAGCAGAGTTTGGTTATGGAATGAGACTGGCGCAGATTGCTATCCGTGAAGGACTTAAAAATGAGCTTGAGGAGCTTATTAAGAAGGATGTGGCAGGTCAGGATGTAAAGCTTAAGGAGGCAGTAACGAAGTGGCTCGAAACCTATACTAACGGCAACGATAACGCACCAGCTACAGAAGGCTTGATTGCAGCTCTTAAAAATAGTAACAGCGAGTCTGCTAGGAATATTTTAGACAAAAAGGATTTCCTTTCAAAGAAATCCCAGTGGATATTCGGTGGTGACGGCTGGGCGTACGATATCGGCTTTGGTGGTCTTGACCATGTAATTGCCAGCGGTGAGGATATCAACATTCTGGTAATGGATACAGAGGTCTATTCAAATACCGGAGGGCAGGCTTCAAAGGCAACACCGGCAGGTGCAGTTGCAAAATTTGCACTTAATGGTAAGCGTTCAACTAAGAAGGACTTAGCAAGCATTGCCATGAGCTATGGGAATGTATACGTGGCTCAGATTGCCATGGGAGCAGACTATAACCAGACAATAAAGGCAATCACAGAGGCAGAAAATTATAATGGTCCGTCAATTATAATAGCCTACGCACCATGCGTAAGTCACGGAATTCGTGCCGGAATGGGATGCACTCAGGCTGAGCAGGCAAAGGCTGTTGATTCCGGCTACTGGCATCTGTTCAGATATAATCCTAAGCTTGCCGCAAATGGGGAGGCAGCCTTTATCCTTGACAGTAAGGAACCGAAAATTTCTTATCAGGAATTCCTGGAAGGAGAAATCAGATATGATTCTCTTAAAAAGCGCGAGCCGGAGCAGGCAAAGGAACTTTTTGACAGGGCGGAAGCGGCTGCAAAACGCAGATATGAATATCTGAAAAAACTAGTAATATTGTATGGGAATGATACAGATAGAATGTAGAAAGGTACAAGGAATGGCTTAGTTTAGCCATTCCTATTTTCAAACTTAAATAGGTATATAATTAAATAAATAATAAAATAAATCGCTATGGATATAAATATTTGTACCTTGTGATTGACTTGAGGCGAAGAAAGTAATATGATAGTATATATAACGTATACGAAAAGGAGAGATAATTTATGTTCGAACAGGAATTAACAGATTGTGAATTATTAGTTATGAAGGTTATTTGGGCAACAGAGGAAGCTATGTCTATCCAGGAGATTGCTGCTAAGGTTAATAATGTTTACAATAAGAAGTGGGAAAAGCAGACAGTATCTGTATTCTTAGGACGTATTGTAAGACGTGGATTCTTAAGAAGCGAGAGAAAGGGCAGACATTTCTTCTATTACCCTACAGTTTCAGAAGAGGAATATGCTAAGAAGGAAGTTGTAAAGTGTGCTGAGATGTGGGGCAACGGAAGAGCAGATGTTCTTGTTGCAACACTTGCTAAGGCTAGAAAGCTCGATGCAGAGGAGAAGGCAAAGCTTAAAAGCTTAATTGATGGAATGGAATAATTGGAATATTGCGTTGGAAGAAATAATACTTGCGCTGTTTTCTTCATTAATTACTTCAATAGTAGCTATAGTTATACTGTTACTCTTAACAAAAGTGAAACGATTTAACCGAAATAGACTAGTGCTTCCTTATATAAAGATTGTAATAATATTGCATGCTGTTCCGTTTGTGTATATGGGAATACGGCTTACAAGGCTGTATTCTATAAAGGACAGGTTTGTGTACACAAGTATATTTGGTCTGCATAAGCTTACCATTAAGGGTGGATATGCTATAATTTGTGTGATGTTAGCAGGTGGTGTTATTGCTGCACTTGTAAGGCTGATTCAGTGTATCAGGTTACACAGACTGCTTAGAGGAAATGTTCCTGTAGATAGCCAGAGGACAATACAGTTGTTTTCTGAATATAGTGCAGAACAATCTGTAAAGCGTGTCAGAATAATGCAGAATGACCTTGTTGATACCGCTATTACAACAGGAGTATATGCACCGACAATTGTATTACCTTATGGTAAGTGTCAGGGCTCTGATAAAGAATTGCGGATGATATTAGCTCACGAATTTAATCACATAAGGTCAAGGGATGTATTGTGGAAATATATTGCACTTGTTGTTTCTGTATTTTATTGGTATAGTCCTCTTTCGTATGTGATATTGAATCTGTTGGATTGTGAGCAGGAAGTGGAATGTGATATTAATACATGTGGTAAGGAAACGGAATTTACAGAGGATGAATACTTTGACTATCTAAAGTGTGTGGCAGAAGAAGAGCAAAGCAATTTTGTGTCCGCATTTTGTATGACAAAGTATGATATTGATAAGAGGATGGTGATTACTAAAATGAAGAAAAATATTAAGAAACCGAGTATTGTTGCAGTCATATTGATGGCATTATTAATATCGTTTGTTTCATCCGTGCCGGTATATGCAGCAGCAGATATACTTGTTGATAAGTATGATGAACAGATATGGAATGAAACTTATTCAGAGCAGCAGAGTTGTCAGGAAGAAGGAGAATATGTTGAGTATACCGCATATATACCTGAGGATGCCATAAGCGAGATTAACATGTTTGGTGGTGCAACACTTCTTTCAGATATGATAAATATGGATGACCCGGTTCCTGCTAATACAAGACTGATTTTTGGAACAGAGTATATGTCAGCAGGTGATAATGTTACATTTAATTTGACAGCAGGTAATTCTACGGATGTATTTCATGTGGGTGTAAGAAATAATGATTCCTTTATATACAGATGGGTAGAAGTCACAGGAAGTATATTATATGAATTTGAAATAACTGAATACGCAAACTACTCAGCATTTATCTATAATCCTAATTCTGTAACAATTAATTTAGAAGGCTTTATTGTGTATTATAATTAATATTATACATAGCTTGGGATTTTATTAGTCTCCAAGGGTTTGACTGGATTTCAGACCCTTGGGGATTTTTGTTTTATTATATTGGTATAATAGATTTTCTCTTTCATAACCCTGCAGAATAGTGTATAATATATATACCTTGTCGTATGCGGAGGATTACTAATGAATGGAATATATGTTGCTGTTTTTATAATAGTGTGGATTATAGTTGCATATTTTTGTCATTTGTCGTACATGAGAACGGAGAAGGGGGCTAAGACTGTGACCTTAATGCTTGCAGTGGCATTAGTTACGGTTTCAGTCAATATTCTTATGCTTATGATGAATACCTATATGGGTAAGTCTGTAATGCATTCGTTGCATTTTATCTGCATGGACTGGCTTCTGTATTTTCTTGTCAGATATTCTCTGGAGCTTGCTAATGAAGGCAAGACTAAGCTTCCAAATAATAAGCTGATTGTTCTTATTCTGTTATTGGATTCGTTATCAATGCTTGTTAATCCATATACTGAGCATGCGGTGACATATAATATGGAATACGCAGGGGAGGCACTTTATCTTATTATTGTGCCGGGCTTTTGGTATATGGTGCATTTGGGAATATGTTATATGTTTGTAGCAATATATTTTGGAATTCTTATTTCCAATACTATAAAGTCACCGGATTTGTATAAAAGAAAATATATTATGTCATTGGTTGCCGTTATGATAAGTGTGGTAGCGGATGCAGCATTTTTGTTGTTGAGGCTTAAGGTAGATATAGCAGTAGCATTTTATGCAGTTTCCTGTGTGCTGCTGTACTATTTTACATTTTCATTCAGTCCGAGAAGACTTAAGTATGAAGTGGCATCCTTTGTTAATAAATATGAGGATGATTTGGTCGTAGTTTTTGATGTTAATGGGCATAGGGTTATGTCTAATTTAAGTGCCAAGGAAGTATTTGGGTTTGAGACGGAAAAGGATAGTTTATGGCAGTTCTGTGAGAAAATTGGTGTTGTCGCCCTGAATGATGGAAATGAATATGAGGTTACTGTTAATTGCAAGGATGGCAGTAAAAAAATATATAAATACAGATACAGAACGTTTTATGACAAAAACCGCAGACCACAGGCATCTTTCTTTATCTTTAGTGATATAACCGCAGAGAAGGATTTAATACAGAGATTTCGTTATAGTGCTACACATGATAAATTTACGGGACTGTATAACAGGGATAGGTTTATCGAGAAAACCAAAGAGTTCATTGATGAATACAGTCATGAGAGAATTGTAATTGTCTGTTCTAATATAGGCAGAAGTCGGATCGTAG
>JAZQLB010000088.1:0-8104 GCA_045542475.1 Lachnospiraceae bacterium
CCTGTAGAGTTATCCTCCATTACCTTTACAAGTCCGATGGCAGTAGGTCCGGTCATTACTGCGATATTAATATCGGCTTTGGAAGCCTCCTTCTTACAGCCTGTAAGACCAAAAAGCATAACTATGGTCAATATTAATGCAATTTTTCTAAAAAATGTCTTTTTCATAAATCCTCCAAAATATTTAAATATCTGTTTGCATTGCTTTAGCCCGTATTCCCTTAATTCTGCCAAGCTTGCCTGAAAGTGCGCTGATTATTTTATTATCAGCACAGACAATTATGGAAATGATATTTAACTTTTTCTCACGAAACGGAATTCCCATACGCCCTACAATATAGCTGCCGTACTCATGGAGCAGGGCATTGACTGCTTCGGCAGCCTGAAAGTCCGATATAAATATTCCTATAATGGCAATTTTTTCATCAGCAGACGGCTGTGCATTTAAAATATCTGAATTCATATAAGCCTCCCTTCAGTGTATTTTCAAAAATAAAAAAGCTGTGCAGAGGTATTCCAGCTGCACAGCAAATCATTCCAATAAAAGACATACAAAATTAATGACCACAGAAAAGACTATGGTATCAAAATGTACATATTATTATTGTAATGGTTAAAGAAACAGAGAATACTATTACTTCAAGCATTATGAGTATATGACAGGCGGCTTGCTTTGGCAAGAATAGTTATTTATTTGACAAAAAAATAGTTGCATTTTGCTTCGGGTTATTGTAAGATAACATCAGTTAGAACATACTAACTATCGTGTGTGTAAAATTATGTAGAACCTTTCAGACTAATTCACTGATTCTCCGGAATTACCTTCCGGAGAAAAGGTTTCTACTAAATACTTGATAATTGTATTAGATTGTGCGGGCACCTTGTTGACTATAAACAGCAAGGTGCCTTTGTTACTTAGAGGATTTGTTCCTTGGTCTGTGACAAAGATTGACTGCATAATGAAAAAGTAGTATATTTATAGGGAGAAGTTACTATGATAAAGGAGGTTAGAAATGCGTTCGCATATGTATAAAGGAAAGGTTAATTTCATTTTATTATGTTTCATATTTTGTATGCTTTTCACGGGTTGTAACAGTATGACGAGTCAAGCGAATAATACGGCAGAGGGAGAGTTGGCTTCTAAGGTAGATGGAAGTTCTTTGGAGAATGGTTCTTATGCAGCATCAAATGAGCTTGAATATATTGTACCGGAGGAGCTTACCATGGAGATTTTCGGAATCAATATACTGAAGGTGAATCGTCCCCTTTGGGAAGAACATATTTTTTCATTATATGACCCTGATACATGTGATTATAGCGTACAGTTTAATGTAGGTGATTATAAGATAACGAATAGTTACCTGAATTATCAAAATGAAAATAATTTAAGCACATATATTTGGTATAGAGAAGATTTCAGTGGTTTAAGTGTACTTTTTGATGAAAATGATGATTTGAAAAATATCGAAATTGACTCGGATATGGGAGAAGAGTTTCATACTTCATTCCTAAATATCGGAGACAATGTAAAGGATTACTTAGAGTCTGTTCAGCCGGGGCTCTGGGATAAATTTCTTAATGATGAAATGAACAGGATAGAGCAAGGCTGGTATATACAGCATTCGACTCTAGATGTTTTAGAATATACCTATGATATATTCCAGATTTCTAATGATGACATAGTTGTGTCATACTTTATTACAGACGAATTAGTAGACTCAATACATCTTACTGTGGTGGGGGATATTCACATTGACAATGATGAAACATCTATTTATAAGCTGGATAACTTTGAATTATATATAAATGGTACCGATATATCTACGATGTCTATGGATGACTGGATTAATTTCATGTACTTACCGGAAGCAAATGTACATGAACAAAAAATAGTTAATGAAGAATTCGTTGAGAACACGCAGACAGGTAATTTGGACCTGAAAACAGAAGTTCTTAGTGAATGGAAGGATTTTTATTACAGGATGGAAGGAACAGACATCCTTATACATGGCATTGTTAAGGCGGAATCAGCTCGATTTGAATTGTACAACATAAATGATATGCGTGTAGTTACAGGTGGTTACTATGTACCTGTTGAATCTATTGGATATATTGAACCTGATGTCATCGAATTCTATATATGGGATGAAGGTCATGTAGAACAAAGAATATGTATTACCGGTGCCTGTCGACAAATAACCGGTAATTATATTATACCGGGAGATAACATAAAGACCTTTTTGAATTCTTTAGAAGAAGGCTTTTATGAAAAAATAACTTCACTTCCCGAAAATGGTGGCGAATATAGGATAGGGCCTTATGTTTTTTCCTACGTCTTAGTAGGTACTGACAGCACAGGGAGTGTTATAACGATAAGAAGAAATGATGAAAG
The DNA here is from genome assembly GCA_045542475.1 of Lachnospiraceae bacterium. Lineage (GTDB taxonomy): Bacteria > Bacillota > Clostridia > Lachnospirales > Lachnospiraceae > CAG-882. The sequence goes on from JAZQLB010000088.1 coordinate 2,392, forward strand.
ATTTCTTCCTGCTATTTATATTATTTTCAAGGACGAAATTGTAACAAGAATTGAAAAATAATAAAAGTATTTAATTAAAAAAGAAATCTCTGTCATGTTGGCAGGGATTTCTTATTTTTTCTGTAATGAACTTCGTTTCTGTTACAGAACAACGCTCTGCGAGAATGCACAAAAAGCAGAAGATACAAAAGCATTCAGTAATTTCCAAATAATTCTTAGGAATTGACAAGAGTGGGTTTTATAGATATAATCGGCGTTAGTAAGAACTAACAAAATGGTTGTTAATGGGAGCTATATATACTACGTGGTTTATGCAGCCATACATCTGGAGGATTGTATAATGATGATTAACAAAAGGCTAATCGGAGAGGTTGGCGAAGGTAAGAAGTATATTGTCTGGAATGTGCTTCTTCAATGGATATCGCTTATAGCGAATATTACGATAATGACCAGCATTACAGCAATGCTGGCAGATCTGTATATACGTACTGCAAGCAAACCTATGCTTATAGAGTCAGGCATGGAAGCAGAATGCAATAATATGATTATTATAACTGCAATAATTGCTATTATTGCAATAATTGTACGAATAGTATGTACAACAGGTGCAGTAAGAATGGGCTACCTGTCGTCCAAGGCAGTTAAGCGTATTTTAAGGGAGAAAATATATAAAAAGCTTTTACAGCTTGGTGCCTCTTATAAGGAGCAGGTTCAAACCTCTGAGGTGGTACAGGTAGCAGTTGAGGGTGTAGACCAGCTTGAAACCTATTTTGGGGCGTATCTGCCACAGTTTTTTTATGCCATGCTGGCACCTCTGACACTTTTTATATATCTAAGCTTTATTAATTTTCCATCAGCGATTGTGCTGCTTGTATGTGTGCCAATGATTCCGGTGGCAATTGTGGCAGTGCAGCGTTGGGCGAAGAAGCTTTTGTCAAAATACTGGGGACAGTATACAGCACTTGGCGATACCTTTTTAGAGAATTTACAGGGGCTTACCACTCTTAAAATATATCAGGCTGACGATTTCAAGCATAAGGAAATGAACGAGCAGTCGGAGAATTTTAGAAAAATCACTATGAAGGTTCTGACCATGCAGCTTAATTCCATAACCATTATGGATTTAATTGCTTACGGTGGTGCGGCGCTTGGTGTGATTATGTCGGTAAGCCAGTTTAAGGCAGGGAATGTGTCATTGGCCGGGGCATTACTTATAATTTTTCTTGCGGCGGATTTCTTTATACCTATGAGACAGCTTGGTTCATTTTTTCATATTGCCATGAATGGTATGGCTGCCTGCGATAAGATATTCAGGCTGCTGGATATTGAGGCTGAAGATAGCGAGGGCAAGAGGGAGATTTCTTCTGACTGCACAATTATATGCAATGACGTACATTTTTCTTATGAAGAGGATAGAGAGATTCTACATGGTATAGATATGAAGTTTCCACATGGGAAATTCACTGCCATTGTAGGCGAGAGTGGAAGCGGTAAATCTACAATAGCGGCTCTGCTTATGAGAAGGAATAAGAATTATTCGGGTGTGGTAACTGTAGGAAATGAAAGTCTGACGGACATATCGGAAGAAAGCATTATGGCGAATTTTACCTACATAAGCCATCAAAGCTATCTCTTTAAGGGTAGTGTGCGTGACAATCTCCTTATGGCGGCACCAGGGGTAAGTGATGAGCGTTTATGGGAGGTGCTTAAACAGGTTAAATTAGCAGATTTCTTACGCTCAGAGCAGGGGCTTGATACACCTTTACTTGAAAAAGCTTCTAATTTATCAGGTGGACAGTGTCAGCGACTAGCTTTGGCAAGAGCCCTGCTTCATGATACTCAGGTCTATATATTTGATGAGGCTACTTCAAATATTGATGCAGAGAGTGAGAATGATATTATGGAGCAGATTTATCTGCTGGCAAAGTCAAAGACAGTAATTCTTATTTCGCATCGTCTGGCAAATGTGGTTGGTGCAGATAATATATATGTTCTTGATAAGGGAACTTTGGTTGAAAGCGGTAATCATAATGAGCTTTTAGCTAAGAATGGAACCTACAAAAAGCTCTGGAATGTTCAGCAGGGACTTGAGAAATATGCAGGAAAGGAGATGGCATAATGAAAAAACGAAGCGGATTTGTAGTAATGATGAGACTTATTGGCCTTGTAAAGCCGTTAGCAGGCTATATGGTGCTTGCCATTATTATGGGGTTAATCGGACATTTATGTGCGGCGTTTATAACCATATTTGGTGGCTATGCCATCCTTTCGGTTGCAGGAATTGATATGGGGCTTTCATTAGGAATTATATTTGCGGCGGTGCTTGTGTTTGCATTGGTGCGTGGTGTGTTAAGGTATGCGGAGCAGGCATGCAATCATTTTATTGCCTTTAAGCTGTTGGCACTTATAAGAGATAAGGTGTTTGGGGCACTGCGAAGATTGGCTCCTGCTAAGCTAGAGGGCAAGGATAAGGGTAATCTTATATCGGTCATAACATCAGATATTGAGCTTTTAGAGGTGTTTTATGCACATACCATTTCGCCGATTGTGATTGCATTTTTATTTACAGTGGTGATGTGTGGATATATTGGCAGCTTTAGTCCGGTGTTGGGGATTATTGCGCTTGCGGCATATATTGTTGTGGGAATTATTATTCCGCTTGTAATATCTAAGCTAAGCGGTGATGTGGGAATGCGTTTTCGTAATAAATCAGGCGCTTTAAGCAGCTTTGTACTTGACAGCCTAAGAGGTCTTCCAGAGATTCTTCAATATGGACAGGGGGAAAATCGTCTTAATCAAATGAATTTACAGACGGACGAGCTTAGCTTTGATGAAGAGGCAATGAAGAAACTGACAGGCCGCAATATGGCAATAACTAATACAGTGATTATGGTATTTGACCTTACGATATTATTTACTTCGGCATGGCTGTATCAGAGTGGAGCGGTTGGATTCGCAGGGGTTATTTTGCCAACAATGGCACTTATGAGCTCCTTTGGTCCGGTGGTTGCAATCGCTAATCTTGGAAGCACACTACAGAATACCTTTGCATCAGGAAACAGAGTGCTGGATATTCTTGAAGAAGAACCATTAATAGCGGATGTAACAGGCTGTAAGGATATTGAATTTACATCAGCAAAGGCGGATAAAGTAACCTTCTCTTATGATGAAGAGACGATTTTATCAGATATTTCGATTGATATTCCAATGAATTCAATTATAGGAATATCAGGACGAAGCGGAAGTGGTAAATCCACACTTCTTAAGCTGTTTATGCGTTTCTGGCAGGTGGATAAGGGCAGCATTAATATCTCAGACACAGAAATTGACAATATTAATACAAGTAATCTTCGTGATATGGAAAGCTTCATGACACAGGAAACTCATCTGTTCCACGATAGCATTAAAAATAATTTAAGAATTGCAAGGCTTGATGCAACGGATGAACAGATAGAAGCAGCGTGCAGGAAGGCTTCCGTACATGATTTTATTATGAGTCTGCCAAATGGCTACGATACACCTGTTGGTGAGCTGGGAGATACCCTTTCGGGAGGCGAGCGACAGCGGATTGGTCTGGCAAGAGCCTTTCTTCATGATGCACCATTTATGCTGCTTGATGAGCCTACAAGTAATCTTGACAGCCTTAATGAAGCGGTTATTTTAAAGTCACTTTCTGAGGAAAGAGAGGGTAAGACGGTTGTGCTTGTATCACACAGACCATCAACCATGAAAATTACGGATAAGGTGTATTCTGTTGAACACGGAAGGGTGAGCTGATGGGTAAGAGTGTAGATATAGAAACTGAAAAAGAGAAAAGAAGATTGGAGAAAGAAGCATGAGTATAAAGAAAATATTATATGTAGTTGCTGGTTGTGTTGGTCTTGGAATCGGTGCCGTAGGTGCAGTATTGCCATTACTTCCATCATTTCCATTCCTGCTCCTTGCAGCCTTCTGCTTTGCTAAAAGCTCAGAGCGTCTGCATACATGGTTTGTAGGAACTAAGCTGTATAAGGATAATCTTGAAAGCTATGTTCAGGGTAAGGGAATGACTAAGAAGACCAAGATAAGAATAATGGTTACAGTTACACTTCTTATGACTGTCGGTTTCATTATGATGAAACAGGTTTTTGTAGGAAGAATAGTGTTAGCCTGTGTTTGGGTATTTCATATTGTGTATTTCCTGTTCGGGGTTAAGACGATTGAGCCTGAGACAGCAGTATAGAATGCAAAAATTATGTTGACAGATATGTGTTACATGATTTAAAATAATTTTAGAGAAGCAGAGAGGAAGTATATATTCCCATTATTTGAATATAAAAATGCAAACAGATACCGTTAGACGGTCGAGCCAAATAACACGTTAATGGCTATTAATTTTTTTTAAGCAAAAACAACCGCTATTCGTCAGAGTGGCGGTTGTTTTGTTTAGAATGAAACTTATCTAACAAGCGTACTATGTAGGTTGAGCATATGCTGCTTACAGTTCTGCTTATAATGCTAATAAGAATTTCTATCACGTTATCGTCTCCTTTCAAAGTATTTCCACGAAAGGATATCTATATGAATCGGATGTTACCACCCGAGCGTGACTCAAACCGCCTAACCATCTCTATCTAGCCGAAATAAAAATGTTAATATCTGTTTGCTATTATATTATACATAAAGTGTGAATTATTGCAAAGTAAAAAAGATATACATAAAGTTGAAATTATGAAAAACAGACAAGGGGTCAAATATTATGATTAAACCAATAATGAAAGACATTTTCTTCCTAAACCAGCCATCCGAACCAGCCACAAAGGCTGACCTACAAATAGCACAGGATTTACTTGACACACTTAAGGCGAATGAAGCAGGCTGTGTCGGAATGGCAGCCAATATGATTGGTATAAGAAAGCGAATCATAGCAGTAAATATGGGGATTATGAATGTGGCAATGTTTAATCCGGTAATAGTTAAGAAATCAGGTGCATACGAGACAGAGGAGGGCTGCTTATCTCTTATAGGTGTGCGAAAAACCACACGATACACTGATATAGAGGTTGAATTTTATGATATGTCATGGAACAAGCATGTCCAGAAGTATTCAGGCTGGATTGCTCAGATAATACAGCATGAATGTGACCATCTGGAAGGAATAATAATATAGGACAGGGGATACTAAGATGCCAGCCAGCTTACTTAAGACAACGCAGAATACAAGGGATTTAGGTGGATATAAAACTATGAGTGGAGCGATAACCCAATATAATTCACTTATCAGAAGCGATGTTCAGAACTATCCAGGTGAAGAAGATGGGACTGAGTGATAAACAGATGGCAGCAATAAGAAAAAAATAGTGGGGTGATGCAGATGAAAAACAGATGCGTATGGGAGCATAACGGAAATGATACCATATTATATTCCATCGACTACACAGGAGCCTTTACCAGAGGATAAAGAGGGGTTTTTAAATAATACTGTTATTGAAGGCAGCTATGGTGAATTGTGGTCACTGCGCAAGATGCTTAGACGTTTTTTATGGCATGACAGGATTCATGCCAAGGCCATGTATAGAATGGCAGTGAAAACATTTGGAAAAAATTCAGTTAGTAATCCGTACAAATTTATAGTTTAAATATATTTTTTGGAAAAAGTCTGATAGCACATAATACAAGCGGTGTTACAGGCTTTTTTTGTTACATGTAATGCACAATAATTTGTTAATTGAAT
>JAZQLB010000089.1:0-11273 GCA_045542475.1 Lachnospiraceae bacterium
ACCATTTCGCACTCATTCTATATCCATGGCATTATTCTTTTCTAAAACGTAAAAAAACTGCTACAAACCATTATCCGGTTTATAGCAGTTAATTGTATATAGTTATTATTTAACTGTTACAGAAGTAATGTGTGGGTTAACACCCTCATACCAGTATAAGAAGCCTTCCATATCGATTGTATCGCCTACTTTTAAGTTCTTAACTGCTGCGTATACATCTGTTGTATTATCACAAAGATATGACTCTACAGTAAATGTATATGTCTGACCATTTACAGATGCGTTAAAGTATAAGTCATCGCCGTCCTGACCTGAACCATCCCAGCCATAAAGGTATGCAACATCATTGCCTGCCTCATCCTTACCTGCAGCTTCAACTGTCATTCCCTTGAATGCAACAAACTCGTTCTGGTGGTTGATAAGCTCGTCCTTACCAAGCATAGAGGTTACGTCTAAAGCCTTAGCAACATAGTTTCCATCCATAATCTCAAATGTAGCATCAACGATTTCTACCTCACCTGACCACTCTGTCTTATAACCGCTAACCTTAATCTTAGTACCGGTTGTAAGCTTTGCATAATCAGCCTCTGAACATGTCATACCATAGATAAAATATGCCCCGTCCTTATCCTGTGCATAAATAGTAGCTGTATCCTGCCACCATGACTGCTTAGCCTGAACATAAGCTTCAATAACTACTGCTGTCTCAAGATCTGCTGCAATGTACTCTGCATAAGTCATAACACCCTCAGACTTAACATCTGTGTTACTATTAGTGTTATCTGCCTTACTACAACCTGCAAGTGAGCATACAAGTAAAACTGTTAATAATAATGCTGTAATTTTTTTCATAATCTCTCTCCATTTCATATGTAATAAAATACGAATTTCATTATACACATATAAGAAAAAAAATCAATTATTTTTTTCTTTTCTTCTTTATGGCATCATATGCCACATATGTAAATATCATAATCCAGGCTATTGCAAGACAGCCAAGAAGTGCAACTGCTGTTTTTGGAAGAGGCCCCATTTCTGCCCTTCCTGTAGCTGCATTATTCTGACCTCCCAGTTGGTCAAGACGATACAACGAGCTTATGCTATCATACAGAGTATCCATGTATTCATCATTTACCTCTTCTTTTCTGCGGACAGACTTTGTAACATTCTCTATTAACTGCCCTGCTGCACTTCTTAAGGATGCTGAACCGTTAAATACCGGCGTTACAAAGGTATTATCCATATTTTCAAGAAGAAGCATTGCTGCCTTTATCTTAATATCATAATACTCATTATTATCCGCACCGCTTCTTGCCAGATAATCCTGATACTCATTACTATTCTGCGCCTTTGAGGTTACAGGAACATACCCCTCTGTCTTTGAATAGGCTATCTGAACCTCATTTGTCAGCAGATACTGTGCAAAGAGCCATGAGGCAAGAACCTCCTGCGAATCATTTTTATTAAAAATACATACTGATGGTCCCTGTGAAATCATCTGCGGATTATCCGTATCAAACTGTGGTATAGGCATTACTACCGTCTCAAACTCCACAAATTTGTCCTCACTAATATCTGAAAGGGGCGCATATGAGCCCATCCATGTCGCACCTGCCGTTGAATCAATGGCAAATATACACTGACCTGCATTTAAGAAATTCGCCGGATAGCTGGATATTTTAAAAGTAGAAAAGGCTCCTGTTTTTCCATGAGCGGCTATGGTATATAATAATTCCCTCGTAGTATCATTAAATAACAGGATTTCTCCGGCATCGGTTGAATAACCTGCATTTTTCTGTTTTAGCATCTGAATCATCATATTATCCGTTGATTTATATATAAACGGAATCATAACCTTTTGCCCATTTATCAGGAAATTCCCGTCTGCATCCTGTGCCATGGCTGCCTCAGATACCTCCCATATAAAATCCCATGTAAGAGTCTCAGGTATAGTATAACCTAATGCCTCCACGTAGTTTTTATTAATATAGCAGCATTCTGTCGAACGCATATAAGGAATAGCGTAATATTTACCGTCAATCACACATTCATCAATAAATTCAGGAATAACCTCATCAAACCTTGGTGAATCAAACTTAAGCTCACTTCCGCCAAGTCCATATTTCTCATCCGCAAATAATTCATCCAGCGGTACTACGGTATTATCACCCGTAAGATATGTAGCAATATGGTCCGGATAGGTTATACACACATTTGGCGTTGTGTTAGTGGCAATATTGGTTATAACATCATTATATATCCTGCTATAATCCGTATATAATCTTAAATTAACCGTAATATTAGGATACAGTTTTTCAAAATCCGCAATAGACTGTTCATAGATGGCAGTCTGTGTTTTATTTGTGTCATTCTTTGCCCAGAAGGTAATCTCATATTTTTTTGAGGTATCAAATTCCTGTGGCATTTCAAATGCCTTAAGCCCCCTTGAGCCGTGACAAGCACTAAGGGGCATTACAAGAAGAACTGTTAATATAACAGATAAAATTCTGCGTAGTTTTCTCATCCCTTAGTTCCTCCTCTTGACACACCTGCCATAATTTTTTTACGGAAAATAAGGAATAACACAATTAATGGAAATGAAATAACCACTACCGCTGCCATCATTGCCGGAATATTCTCTCGCCCAAAGCCATTTTCCCTTATTTCCTGAATGCCATTTGACACCAGATAATAAGCCTCATCATCTGTTATAAGTCTTGGCCATACATAGGAATTCCAGCACTCTATAACCTTTAAAATGGCAATGGTTATAATAGTTGGACGGCTTATAGGAAGCATAACCTTAAAAAGATATTTAATGTCGGAGGTATTATCAACCTTTGCCGCATAATACAGTTCGTCCGGTATCTGTGCGAAATTCTCCTTTAAAAGATATATGTAAAATACTGATGTAACCGAAGGCAAAATCAGACCTATAAAGGTATTTCTCATATTAAGATCCGTAATTGTCACGTAATTAGTAATAATAACCAACTCATTTGGTATCATCATAAGAGAAAGGAATATTGTAAATACCACATCCTTGCCCTTAAAATTAAGTCTCGCAAAGGCAAATGCCGCAAACACAATTACAATCAGCATAAGCCCAGTTGTAATCACCGTAAAAATAAGTGTATTAGTAAAATACTTTGCAAGTGGCACAATGGTAAAAGCATCCACGTAATTCTGCAGGGTAGGCGATGTAGCTATAAACTGCGGAATATACTCTGAATTATAGGAGCTATAGCTCTTTATGGAGGTAAGTATCATCCAGTAAAATGGGAATAATACAATAATGCCCCATAAGCTAAGCAACGCATAAATAATAACATTCTTAACCGTTTTGTGGGTTCTTGCAGATCTTTCTATTTTTTCATAATCAACTTGTTTTCCCATAATCAAACCTCATTAATAATGTACATGCTTCTTGCTGACTAAAAGATTAATACAGGTAATGGTAAGCACTATAGCAAACAACACAATGGCTGCCGCCGATGCATAGGACGGATAACCACCGCTATTTCCGTAAAGCATATCATATATGTAACCAACTATTGTATTCATCTCTGCCGCATTAAGATCCGTACCAAATAAAGCTACCGCATCACTATATGCCTTAAAAGCACCGATAAAGCCCGTAATAATCAAATAAAATAAAGTTGGTGATATCATAGGCAGGGTAATTTTAGTAAATATCCTAAAACCCGATGTTGAATCCACCTTTGCCGCCTTATAATAATCCTCATTAACTGAGGCAAGTGCACTTGTAAGAATAAGTATTTTAAATGGTAAAACCACCCATACCGTATAAAAGCACAGAACAAACATCTTAGCCCAGTATGGTCCGTCAATAAAATCAATTGAGCCTCCACCAAACCAGTTAATAATCAGATTAATCAGACCCTCCGTATATGCAGTCTTTTTAAACAGAATCATAAATACCAGACCAACAGCCAGAGTATTTGTTACATATGGCAAAAAATATATTGTCTGATACAGCTCTCTGAGTGCTTTAATGGAATTAAGTCCCACTGATATTAACAATGCCAGCCCTGTTGAAATCGGTACCGTAAATATTACCAAAATAAAGGTATTCTTAACCGCCTGCAAAAAATAAGGGTCATGTAAAACATAGGAATAGTTATACATTCCCACTCCAAAATAGGTCTGTGATGCCGAATTATAGCCCTCTTCAAAGGAATATATAAACACATCAATCAACGGATATACCATAAATACACCCAGAAAAAGTATTGCAGGCAGGAGGTATAACCAGCCCTTTATATTTCTATTATCCATAAGCCGCCTCCATTTAATCCAAATAAATTCTTTCCTGAGTCTCTTTGTTAAATACTAGCATTTTATTAGGCTTTACATTAAAACGAACAGTACTTAAACTGATATCTACATTATTTTCCGAGCTAATAATAGAACGGATGGCAGCATTCTCACACGCCTTATGGGATGATACAACACTAATATCTCTGCCCATTACCTCCACTCTGTTAAGCTCACAGGTAAGTGCTCCATCCTTTTTAAGTATAAAGCCCTCAGGACGTATTCCGATATAGACCGCCTGGTCTGCCTGCTTTTTCTTTGCATCTTTAGAAAGCTCCATAATGCATTCATCGCCTATGTATAACTTATTGTCCCTAAGCAATCCTTCAAATACGTTAATCGGTGGTGTTCCAAGGAATTTTGCCACAAACAGATTAATTGGATTGTCATAGACCTCCTGAGGTTTACCAATCTGATGAATTGCACCATCCTTCATAACCACTATCATATCTGATATGCTCATTGCCTCTTCCTGATCATGGGTTACAAATATGGTAGTAATGCCTGTTTCCTTCTGAATTCTTCTGATTTCCTCCCTTGTCTGAAGTCTAAGCCTTGCATCAAGATTAGATAAAGGCTCGTCCATAAGGAGAATTCTTGGCATTTTAACCAAGGCTCTTGCAATAGCTACTCGCTGCTGCTGACCACCGGAGAGTTCCTTTGGCTTTCTATCCATAAGCTCATCTATCTGCACAAGCTTTGCCACCGCTAATGCCTTCTCTGCCATCTGCTGTTTAGTAAGCTTAGCCTCCCCTTTAAGATTCTCAAGTGGAAATGTTATATTCTGTTTAACTGTAAGGTGAGGATACAACGCATAATTCTGGAATACCACTCCTACTCCTCTATGCTCTGCCGGAAGCCCGGTTACATCATCCTCCCCAAAATATATCTTACCGCTTGTTGGCTTTAAAAGTCCGCTAAGCAGATTAAGCGCTGTACTTTTACCGCAGCCGGAAGGTCCTAAAAGTCCAATCAGCTTACCATCAGGTATCTCAAAGGTAAAATTATCTACTGCAATAATCTCTCCACCGGCTTTTTTATTTCTATTTGGAAATTTCTTGGTTAAATTCTCTAATACTACCTTCATAGTGTTCCTCTCTTGCTTTAGTAAATTAGATTGTTACAACAAATTAATCTAATTTTAGAACAATGGTTGGGACAAGTCAATGCTTTATTGCATTAAAAAACGTGTATGAATTAATCTATTATCCATACACGTTAACTACTCTTGATAAGTTACACAATATCCTTAAAATACATGCCTACACGCTTTGCAGATGGAACCTGACTATGTACAAGCTCCCACATATAATTAACAGAGTTTTCATCAGTAAAAACATATGCTCTCTTTTTAGTTGGCTGCTTTTTAGATGATGCAAACTGCTGTCCGTAAATCACCTTCTTATTTGCATCATACAAGGCAAAGACCCATGACCTTGGAGTTCTGTCATAACAGGTCATAACATATGCTACGTTATCAAGCTTATAGCTATCACATATTGCTGCGCCTCTTAAATTGCCAAGCATCACAAGCTCGCCCTCATTTGTAATAAATGTTACATCATTACCTGCCAGCTTCTTACCATCATATCTTTTTAAAATCTCTTCTTTAAACTGTCCGCTCTGCTTCTTATCCTTCATTACCGCCCAGACAAGAATTGCTGCAAAACCAACAATTAAAATAATACCTACTGGATTCATTATACCCACCTATGCTAAATTTTACTTAGCGCCTTTCTTGTTTATTATATATAACATTATAAACACGGTTAGACTACTATTAAATAATACCTTATGACTATTTGACACATTATTCCAGCCTATGTTTTTTTTATACTCTCTATGCTATAATCTAAAAATGATTTTAAGCAACTTACAAAGGAGTTATCTATGGAAAATTCAAATAATACCGACAAACCGCCGATTATATCATATTTAATTGTTCTTGCAATAGCAGTTGGCGGCTTTTATATGGCAGCCCAGGGCTTTATGACTGATAATCTTGCTTACACCATAACCGGACTGATATTTGGTCTTTTTTGCTTAATCTGCTTAATAGCCCCACTTAAGCTTCCAGCAGCAATTATTCAGCTGATATTTGGAATTATACTTATTCTTGTTGCAGCTGTATCAATTATTACATTTTACCCTCCAATAATGATTATAGGCTTTTTCTTCGGCGTGTTTGGGCTGCTGATGCTTGTCAGGGGCATTATTCATATCGCCGGCAAAAAAGGCAGTAATACTGATGAAATGCTTGATGAGACGGTTAATGAGGTGGGATTTGATTTAATTGATGTTATATTGAAGATGGGCGGGCGAAAATAACCTATTTAAAGATATAAAATAAAGCAGATAATACAACCGCTCAGAAAGCCTTGTAAAATCTGCTTTTTTCTTAATTATGCTCTAACATATTCTCTATAAATATCCCATACCCCTTAGCCGGGTCATTCACCAGCACATGTGTAACAGCCCCAATCAGCTTATCATTCTGTATAATCGGACTTCCACTCATCCCCTGAATTATACCCCCTGTTATTTCCAATAGTTCTTCATCCGTTACGGTAAAGGATATTCCTTTATTAATATTATTGTTTGATATATCCGTATCAGTAATTGTTATTTCATAATCTTTTACAGTTCCGTCCACAAATGAACGCACATATGCTGTTCCTTCCTCCACTTCCTGTTTAAAGCATACCGGTAAGGCATAGCTGTCTATATAATTATATAGATTATCATCACATATTCCATATATGCCGATTTCAGTATTTTCCTCGATTTCTCCAAGATAATAGCTATCATTATAATTGATGGAGCCTACCACCTCTCCCGGAGTACCGGCCTTACCTCTGACAAGAGACCATATTTTGGCACAATATAGTCTGCCCCCTTCGATATTTACCAGCTTTCCTGTATCCACATCACTTATGCCATGTCCTAATGCCCCGAAGCTATTATTCTCATCTATATAAGTAAGCGTACCAAGACCCTGACAATCGTCACGAACCCATGTGCCAATTTTATATATTCCATCACTATCCTTTACCGGTTTAAGCTTTACTTCTATTTCCTCTCCGTTTCTTATAAGACCGATAATAATATGCTCATTATTTTTTTCTCCAAACATATTAACCAGTTCTACAAGCTCTGCCTTATTTGTAACGCTTACACCATCTATGGAGATAATATAATCTCCCGGCCAGATAATCTCAGAAGCAGGACATTTAATTGTTCCATCTTCAAGCGTAATGTCGCCTATATCCACCACCATTACACCATTTGTTTCAACATAAATTCCTATAGGAATACCACAGGGTATAGCCAGCGTATCCTCACATACATTTACCGTTACCCTTTTTACAGAAAATAACCCAAACAGCTTAAAATCCAGATAATAGCTTGAGCATTCGCCTGTACTAATATTTAAGGGCTCCAAAAGATTAATATCAATGCTTTTTTCCGAAGACACATTATATGAAATTGCTTCGGTTACGGCACTTTTCTGCTCAACCGTACCCAAAAAAGGTATATTAATATTAATTTCCTCTACTGAATTTTTACTTAAATTCAAGGTGTTTGGAATAAGATTTTTTACTGAATATATATAATATACAAATATTCCAATAACAGCCAAGGATATAAGCCATGCCAAAAAAATTCTATACCCCCGCTGTCTTTCTTCATATATCTGCTCCATATATAAGTCCTCCTGTCTGTAAATAGTAAAACACATATACCAACCGGTGTAGTGTTAGTATATGTGTCCTATTTTTTTTCAAACATACAGTTTTTGGAGCATTCAAAACCTAAATATTATTTCGCCTCATGCTTTCTTGGCAAGTGCTTTCAGCTCCTTGGCATTGGAAATAACTGCCTCCGTTATATTCATGCCGCCAAGCAGCCTTGCAAGCTCCATTATACTTTCTTCCCCTGAAAGTTCCGCAATAGACGTAACAGTTTTACCGTCAACAATCTTCTTGTTAATCTCAAAATGAGTATCAGCCATGGCTGCAATCTGTGGCAGATGTGTTATACATATTACCTGACGGTTAGCAGCAATAACTCTTAGCTTATCTGCAACCATCTGTGCCGTTTTACCACTTATTCCCGTATCAATCTCATCAAAAATAAGTGTTCCAATCTCATCCTTATCCGCTAATACAGTCTTAATTGCAAGCATAATTCTTGAAAGCTCACCGCCTGATGCCACCTTTGAAAGTGGTTTAACACTCTCACCCGGATTAACCGAAATCAGATATTCCACATAATCCATTCCATTAGCCGTAGGCTTATCCAGCTTCTTAAAATCAATTTTAAAATCAACACTTAAAAAATTAAGCTCCGTAAGTGCTTCTTTAATCTGTGTCTCAAGAGCCTTTGCAGCCTTCTGTCTTAGCTTATTGAGCTCATCTGACATTTCTATAAGCTCATTATATATTTCACTCTGTTTAGCCAGAACTCTCTGCCTGTTAAGATCATACTCCTTAAGAAATTCAAGACGTTCCTGTTTTTCATTAAGCCGCGACATAATGCTCTCTATTGAACCGCCATGCTTTGCCTTAAGTCCGTTAATCAAATCCAGACGTTCCTCCAACTGCACATATGACTCACCATCAAATTCCAGCTCTGACATATATTCAGACAATTCCCTGTTAATATCATTAAGCAAGCTCTCTATATCAGCAAGCTGGGTTACCATATCAGAAAGTCCTTCATCATAATTCGCAGCCGCCATTAAGGTTCTATATCCTCTTGAAACCAGCTCAATCGCTGATGTATTATTATCACTTCCAACACATTCCTTAACCTCTGAAAGCTCTGTCATAATCTTCTGTGAATTATTGGCGCGCTTATACTGTGCCTCAAGCTCCATATCCTCACTAGGCACAAGCCTTGCGTTCTCTATCTCATTAATCTCATATTCAAGAAAATCTATTGTTCTTATTCTGTCCTCTTCGTCCATTGTATATGTATCAAGCTCTACACAAAGCTTCTGGTAATCGGAATATTTTTCCTTAAGCTGTGCTTTGATGTCCGATATTTCAGCCTTAGCAAAGCGATCCAAAATGAGAAGGTGATTAGCCGGATATAAAAGGGACTGATGCTCATGCTGACCATGAATATCAATAAGCAACGGCGTAATAGCCCTGACTGTTGCCAGGGTTACATTATCTCCGTTAATCTTCATTATATTTTTGCTTTCAGTGAACTTTCTCGAAATAAGAACCTGACCATCTAAAGCCTCAATATCATATTCAGCAAGCTTAGCCACACAGTAGTCATCCACCTGAAATAGCAGCTCCACGCTGGCATAATCGCCATGTTTACCTATGATATCCTTAGAAGCCTTCGCACCCAGTGCCAGATTAACAGAACCAAGTAAGATAGATTTACCGGCACCGGTCTCTCCTGTAAGTATATTTAAACCTTCGTTAAAGTATATATCTGCCTCATCAATAAGAGCCAGATTTTTAACATGTAAATTAAGTAACATATTTCCTCCTTAAAACAAAAAATTAATAATAATTTCCTGCAAAAAGGCATCCCCCGATTTTATTTTTTTGAAGAAACTAATTTTATAATCTTTTCCATAAGATTCTTGGTATCATCAACTGTTCTTACCGCACACATAATGGTATCATCACCTGCAATACAGCCTACAATCTCACTCCACTGCATTGAATCAATGGCTGCCGCCACTGCCATAGCCATACCTGATACTGTTTTAATTACCAGAATATTCTGAGCCATATCAACTGATATATAGCCCTCTCTTAATATTCTGATAAACTTCTCGCTCATAAAGCCTTCCTTATTCTTAAGTACAACGTACTTCTGACGGCCTCCATCTAAGGACACCTTAGTAAGCTTGAGCTCTCTTATATCTCTTGAAACCGTAGCCTGAGTTACATTATAACCTTCCTCGTTAAGTTTCTCTGCAAGCTCCTCCTGCGTCTCAATATCATATTTGTTAATAAGCTCAACAATCTTGCTGTGTCTTTCGATTTTCATCCATACCCTCCATTTAAATCACTGACATTTTTTTACTAAGTACCTGAAAAAAGCTAAGCTTACTGGTCTTAATTATCCTAGCTTTAACAGGTGCACGACTAACTACAACCTTATCCCCGGTCACAAGATCCGTATGTACCTCTCCATCAAAGGAAGCTACTCTCTCCTCCTGATTAGAACGGCTTGGTGTCATTTTAATGCATATTTCATCATCTGCACCAAGAATAATACTACGGATATTAATCTTATGAGGACAAACAGGTGTTAGTATTATCAGCTGGGAATTAGGCTGTGCAATAGGACCTCCCGCAGACAGATTATACGCAGTCGAACCGGTTGGTGTTGAAATAATAAGTCCATCAGCTGTATATGAATTAAGATATTCGTTATTAACATAAATATCAAAGGCAATAACACGAAGTGCACCACTACGGTTAATAACAATATCATTAAGTGCCACATTGGAATATATAAGCTTATCATTCCGGTACGCCTTACCCTCTAACATCATACGTTCATCAATCTCATATTCGCCATTAAGCACATCATCAATAGCCTTAAAAGCATTGTCCTTATCAATATCTGCAAGAAAGCCAAGAGTTCCGATATTAATCCCAAGTAAAGGAAGCCCAAGCTTATTTAAATCTCTTGCTGCCTGAATAAGTGTACCATCACCGCCAAGCACAATAACACAGTCCGTATCCTTTGGAACCAGCTCTGCATCCGTATAATTATATAGCTCATTATTAACGCAGGCATCTCCCGGCTGAATATAGCATTCCTTGCCCTTGGACTTAAGATAATCCATTATTTGATTGGTGAATACAAGATTCTTATCTTTTGCCCTATTAGTGACAATAAAAAATTTGTCCATGTCCATACTCCGTATAAATATTCACTAACATTTATAATTCTAC
>JAZQLB010000090.1:0-3432 GCA_045542475.1 Lachnospiraceae bacterium
CTTTAAACCCAAAGAAAATCACAAACGACTCGCCTTGAATTTAAAAAGCGGGTGATGGGAATCGAACCCACGTATCCAGCTTGGAAGGCTGGTGTTCTACCATTGAACTACACCCGCATGAAATATAAAATAAAAGTCGGGGTGACAGGATTCGAACCTGCGACCTCCTGATCCCAAATCAGGCGCTCTAGCCAAGCTGAGCCACACCCCGGTGTATTATCTCTATTTTGTTTTCCTGCGTTCCTCAACGCAAGAGTTATTATATTATAACACAATTAGAAAGTCAACACTTTTTTTAAAATTTTTTTATTTTTTTGAAAAATCCGAATTTTTAACGGAAAAACGCCAGTTTCAGGAGCCTTTCCAATGCTTTTATTCCACATATTTTATTGTGAAATGAATTTCTTTTATATTGTCAAGCTCAATAATAGCAAATGAAGGCTGCCTTCCTGACTGTCTTGGCAGTGAAATGCTTCCCGGATTAAGAATTGTAACACCATCTACCTCTCTCAACTCCGGAATGTGTGTATGACCATATAATGCCACATCTGCCCCCAGCTCCTTTGCCCTTTGTGCCAGCCTGTTAAGCCCTGATTTAACACCATATGCATGTCCATGGGTTACAAAGAGCTTATGCCCATCTATGGAAACCAAGGTTTCACCGGGAAACGGCGAACAATAATCACTATTACCGCATACCAGCTCTACGGGACATTCAGTAAAGCTTTCCGCAAATTCATCGAAATCACCATAATCACCACAATGAATAAATAAATCTATCGGCTTCACCCTGTCTATAACTGACATAAGATGTGTATCAAAGCCATGACTGTCACTTACAACTAGTATTTTCATTATATCTATGTCCTCTACCCTTAGATGTACTGTCTTATATGCTCCTTCATAAGCTCTAACGCCTTACCTCTATGACTTACCTTATTTTTCTCCTCCGGTGTCAGCTGTGCTGTTGTTTTTCCAAATTCAGGCACATATACTATTGGGTCATAACCAAAACCGTTCTCTCCTGCCGGTTCATGTCCAATAATTCCCTCTATTGTAGCTTTAGTAGTCTTAACTGCCCCATCTGGAAAAGCAGCTGCTATAACACACACAAAGCGGGCAGTTCTTTTACTGTCCTCAACGCCATTAAGACGTTCAATAAGATTCTGATTCTTAACACTATATGGTGTATCCTCTCCCATATACCTTGCAGAATATATTCCCGGCTCCTTATTTAGATAATCTATTTCAAGTCCTGAATCGTCTGCTAATACAATATCATCACATATTGCCGAAATTGCTTTTGCTTTTATTATGGCATTTTCTTCAAAGGTAGTTCCATCCTCCACAATATCGGCTGTAATTCCTGCTTCCTTCATTGATAAAATCTCTATTCCTAAATCAGCCATTATCATCCTGATTTCTCTCATTTTTCCTTCATTAGAAGTTGCAAATACTATTCTCATTTATGTTCCTCCACGCTTATTAGTATACATTTTCAAGCAGATATTACAATCCTTATTGTCCTCTACATTTAACCAATTATCTCCATGTGGGCTAATATAACCCCTGCCGTCATCCAGAATAACCGATTGGGTCGAGGAGTCACCTCTATACTCAACCGCTACCGGACCTGTGGAATTAGGAGTTTCTATATATACAACAATGGCATAATCAACACCTGCCTCAAGCTCAATGCTTCCGCCAAGGTCAACTGTATAGTAGCCTGCATTAGAAAAATATCCTCTTGTAAGAAAATACTTTTTATTGAAGGATTCTTCATTCTCAAAATCCTCAACTATATACACCTCATATACGGTATCCGCACCTGTCGCATAAAATCCAACCGCTTCAAGTGTTTCATCCGACTGTGCAGTATAAACATTTGCAAAATACGCATAATCCCTGTTATATCCAATCTGACCTACCCAGCCACACAAATCAGTCTGATAAATATAATCATAATTATTTGTCAGCTCAATTCCGGTATATACAATATTATGAACCCCTATATTACTGTCATAATATGACACATAGAATATACCCGCATCTCCAAACTCTTCACCCCAGCTGTTGGCACATATAAATGCACCGTCACCATCTGGATGAATATCAAAATTCTCCGCCGGATATGTATCATCCCAGCCAATAATAACCACATCATGATTTGGCTTTTCAGGCCCGATATAACAATATGAATATTTTTCTCTATTGTAATACTCTGAGGTGCTTTGCGCATTAGTCATCTCTACATATAATGAGCTTTGTACTCCTCCGTGTAAAAATACTGCTTTTTTAATGATATCATAATTCTTGCTTTCAAGAAGCTGCATTTCCTGAACATGAACAACCGGCTCCAGCCCATCCGGTGATATTCCATCTCCATAAGGGTCATCCTCCTCAAGCACCGGACCAGTCCATGAGGCAAGATATGCCATTGCCATGGTATATTCACCGCCGTCATTCTGACCGCTGCTGAAATTATTATTAATAGATAAATGATCCTCTGAAAAATCCAGTGAATACTCTGGAAGCAGAGTAGTCTCTAAGGCTGTAAGTGCAGCAAACGCCCAGCAGGTACCAAACGTACTTTGATTTTTTATAAGAGGCACCTTTCCATCCTGTCTGTAATCGTATGTATAAGGAAACAATTTCTCATCAGGTCTCTGATTGGTAAATGACAATGTATTTGTATCCGGTTCCCATTTCTTAGAATAAAACAAGCCCTTTTCCATTACATCTACAGGAATATAGGTTCTATCCTCCTGCACCATAACAATTCCATCAACCTCCATGGTTCCATCATTCATCATCATGATATCCTGACCTGCAAAAAGAGTAACCCTATTATCATATTTCTCTATTACCAGTCTGTTCTGTCCATAATAGTTAGTAGCACACGAAAAAAGCTCCGTTAATACATCCGTAGCAATAAATATTGTTCTTTTATCATCCATTATAAGAGACTTATCACTAACTATTATGCTCTTTCCATCTATTTGAAGCTTTATTCCCTTCAAATTAACATTCTCAGCAATAATTGCATCCCACTTAGAATCATAATTAAAAGAGCTTACGCCCATCTTTACCGAGCTTGTGTCTACCTCTTCGTTCATTATAAAAAAATTCAATATAAGTATCAGCAATGCCAATATTGAATATAATTTAAAAGCTTTTCTCACGTTGCAATCACTTTCCTTGTCTTGGCGGCTTCGGACCTAAAAACTGGTAATAGTAGGTTTTTAACATACCATTATATATCTTTCGGTTCGCATCCGCTTTTCGTCCAAAATATTTCTCTGCTTCTGTATATGATGTAATCATAAAAGCAGACCATGAATCCAATTCCTTAAACTGCTTTCCAAAATCCGTATATATCTTTGGAAGTGTCGCCTTATCCTCCAGTCGTTCACCATATGGCGGATTGGTAAT
>JAZQLB010000091.1:0-4848 GCA_045542475.1 Lachnospiraceae bacterium
GACCGCTTGGCCTCCGACTTCGCTGCTGGTCGCAAACACCGCAAAATCGGCATCCTGCCTCGTTGCGGTGTTTTCGGACGTCCTGTCCGAAAATTGCTAGGTTATGGAAAGGGATACTAAGAATACTAATTCATTCCCATAGTCACAAAAAATAACCGTTATTGTGATTTTGGCTGATAATGAATAGCTACCAATATCTTATATCATATCCCCGTCATTCATTAACCAAATTATAAAGGAAAGTTCTATAATTTGTCAACGAATGATGGGGGATGATTTTGTTGTTTTATTTTGCAGCGCCAGACTTGGTTTATTCTGCTTTATCCTCTGGCTTTGATGCCTCTGGTGTTACAGATGTCTGTGCCGAAGCTTTCTTCTTTGAAGGCTTGAGGGCAATGAACATACCAATGCCTACTACCACAAGAGTAGCTGCGATAATGATAATGGCTGTGGTTGTGTCCATTGTGCCGGACTTCTTTGGCTGGGCAGCTACTGTCTCTTCCTCTGTTTCCTTAGCTGTGGTATCAGCCTCAGTTGTTGGAGCTTCTGTTGTGGTCTCTGCCTCTGTGGTTGTAGGAGCCTCAGTTGTCTCAGCCTCGGTTGGAGCTTCTGTAGCTGGCTCTGTAGTTTCCTCTTCAGTTGGAAGCTCGTAGTCATAACCATCATCTAATACTATTTCACCTGTTGCTGTTGCGTCCATTTCAGGAATATCATCAGCTGTAACAGCTACTGTAAAGGTTGCCACAACATTATCATCAGAAAGTACTGAAATTACAGCCTCCCCCTTACCTACGGCTACGATATCTGCATATACCATTCCATTTGCATCAGGAAGTGTAGCAGGAGCGTTAACTGCTGCCACTGATGGCATTAATGAAATAAAGGTAATATTATTAGTTGTATTGGCAGGAACTACTGAAACTGCTGCCTGAACAGTCTGTGCAAATCCACTAATTTCAATTGTATCGCCACTTGTTACGGTAATACTCTGGGTTGCCACACTGTCATCAACTACCGCTTCTCCACCAGGGAAGGTCATATTTGATAAGGTAAATGTAATCTCTATCTTCTGTGGATTCTCTATAGTAGTAAAGTTAGCAACATGATTCTTGACACTAACCTCTTCTACTGCTGAGCCATCCCATGAATTGATAGGGTCATTTGTATCAAAAATACCTGAAGCCTTAAGTGCACTCTTAGGTTCAGTCATAGTTACTGTAAGCTCTGTTCCGTCAACTACTACCTTATCATAGATAATGTTACAGGCTTCAAGATTAGTTTTTCTTATTTCTCCTAAGGTTACGCCATGGTCCTTAATATATATGGCAGTAAGGTTATTAAGACCTGTTACGCCCGCATCCTTTGCTACATCAGACAGGTCTGTTGCACAATCGAATACTACTGTATATGTACCATCACTATTTACTGTGATTGGCTCACCATATTCATTGCTGAAATATGAATTATCGCTGTCATTAAAGTATACATTAGCAGCAAGTGAAAGCTCCTTGCTCTGACCTGCCTCCAACACATCAACCTTAATCATCTGCGATACACCTGATGAAGCTGTAACAATAATATAAGCACTTCCATTTGCCTTTGCTAATACCTTACCAAGCTTAGATACTGTTACTACATCCTCATTGGTTGATGTGTAGATCATATATGCATCTGTATCCATTGGGCTAATCTGTACATTAAGATACTCGTATTCTCCGATTTCAAGTGACATACCACTTTGAACCATAATCTCCTTACATGGAACCTTACACTGCTGTGGCGCTACTGTTACAATAACCTCCTTAGCAACCGAACCGCTCTGTGAGTATGCTGTAAGTGTAGTTGTACCGATACCTCTTGCACGTACATTTCCGTTATATACTGTTGCAATATCAGCATCAGCAGTCTTCCATAATACAATATCATTATTATCTGCCGGGGCTGTCTCTGTTACATCAATTGTATACATTGCACCAAGCTCTAAATTAACTGTATCTGTGCTAAGTGTGAAATCTGTAATTGCAACAGTCTCAATACCAACGGCTAAATCTGTACAATCTGCCGGTCCCTCAAGAAACGCACCTCTCATAATTGCAGCCACAAGGCTTGGATATACTATTTCACAGGTATCTCTGTCAATAAGAGTAAAGCAATAATCTGTTGGCTCTGCTTCTAAATTATAAAAACCATTATCCCAATAACAAGGAACAATAAAGCCTGTTTTACAGAGTCTTGCTACAACCTCATAATGGTATGCTCTCTGTTCATCATTCTGCTTATTGATAGCACCATACTCACCTAAGATAACAGGAACACCCTGAGATGTAAATTTCTCAAGAAGTGAAAATTCTTCAACTAAAGCTTCTGTCTTTGCCTCTGACCAACTGGCATTAGTCATATTCTCTGCAAGACCAAATGAAAAGTCATAATAATGAACTGCCAGGAATAATCTGTCTTCAACAATATCCTGTGGTAATTCAAAATTATATTTATCACTTGTTGTAACCTCAATATTAGTATATCTAGCAGGACAAGATAACCATCTCTGGGCATTATTAGAGCCTGTTGAACGAACCACATCAACGAATATCTGGTTTAACTCTTCTATTCTGTCTATATCCTGCTGTGGATCTGTATCTCCGCCTGTTACCTCGTTCATTGACTCAAAAATAAGATGCTCATCATAATCCTTGAATCTCTCAGCGATAGTCTCCCATACGCCTGCGAACTTTTCCTTTACTGTGCCAAAATCATCAGATGCAATTCTAAGCCAGCCTGACTGCTCTGCACCATCATGATGAATATTAATAATTACATACATATCCTGCTTAATGCAGTAATCAACGATATCCTGAACACGGCTCATCCATTTCTCATTAATTGAGTAATCTGAATCATTAATCATGGTTCCCCAGGTTACAGGAATTCTCACTGTGTTAAAGCCTGCATCATGTACTGCATCAATTAACTTCTGTGTTGTTACAACGTTCTGCCATAAGGTCTCGTTAGGTGTAAAGCCTGTATGACCATCCATTGTATTACCAAGATTCCAGCCTGTTCCCATCTCTGCAACCATTTCCTCAGCTGTTAATACTCTGAAAGGCTGCTGTGTTGTTGCTACTGCAATATCATCAGCATATGCAGTTACAGGCATCTGTGCAAACATAGTACCTGCAACTAATGCTGCTGTCATAACTCCGGCAAGTGCCTTTTTAATAAATCTTCTCATTGCCCTTTTCTTCCTCCTTAAAAATTCTCTTTAAGCCATGTCTTAACAAGTGAAAGCCAGCTTTCACATATTGGCTCCACTCCATATCCGTTTGGACAAGCTGTAAGCTCGTTTGCAAGGCCAAGACCGTGTCCCCCCTTTGCATAAATATGTAATTCAACCGGTATATTCTTCTCCTTCATGGCAGATGCCAGAAGCAGCGAATTCTGTACCGGAACAGCATCATCCTCGAAGGTGTGCCATACAAATGCCTTTGGTGTATCCTCATTAACCTGATTTTCAAGAGACATCTCATCCACCATTTCATCATAGAAGCCATGCAGCAGATTCTCAAAGGAGCCTCTGTGTGCATATTCTCCCGATGTTATTACAGGATAGTTAAGAATCATTCCGGCAGGCTTTAATACCGAACTGTCTACACCTAGCTTATCCGCTATCATGCCCCTATTCCAGAACATTCCATAGCTGGCGGTTAAATGTCCGCCGGCTGATGAACCCGTAATAATTATCTTATCAGTATCAATTCTCCATTCCTCAGCCTTTTCATGCAGCATGGCAATTACGCTTCCAAGCTCTAAAAGAGCTGTAGGATATACCGCCGGCGCAACCGAATATCTGACTACCACAGCATGATATCCCATGGCATTGTATGATACTGCCATCATCTCTGCTTCTCTGTCAGATACAAAAGCATAGCCTCCACCCGGACAAATTACTATCACAGGTCTTTTATTAATACCGATTTCCTCTGAATAATCCAGAATATATGTAGTGGCATACGCCTTGTCTGTGGAACCCTTCTGATTTAACTTAATCTTCTCACAAATCATTTTAAGCCAAGCCCTCTTCCTTATTCTTTTTTTCAATATCCTTAAAGATATATAATGCACCAGCACTTATTGTATATATAATCGAAGCCGGACCAATTAATACAATAAATATTAATGTAACCTCATTCCATAATAAAAGAACAATCTCGAGTGCTACAATAAAGGTAAGTGCCAGTGAACGTCCTATATATCTTGTATATATTGATGCAGAATTCTTCAAAGTATTGATAATCGTATTCTCATATCTTGCCACCAGCGCATATGCATACATAAACCCACTAATCATTACTGCTATTGCCAAAAATCCCATAATCAGAAAATATATTGGATTACCCTCTACAGCTTCAAATAACTGAAAATCCAGATATATGGCATATGCAATCAGCATATTAAGCAGACCTACAATTATTCCCTGCTTCCAGTTACGCTTAAAAGCCTCCCAAAATGCTTTAAAAATATAGCCTTCTGCATTATCCGACATTTTAAGTCCCACACTAAATGCCGCAACTGTTGAAGCACCTATTGTAACTATAGGCAAAGAAAATACAAGCCAAAAAAAATTCAGCTTTACTATATCCCAAAATGTATTTAAAAAGCGATATAACGGACTATCTACACTAAAGAATTTCATTTAAATCTCCATCTTTCCAAAAGAGACTGTCCTTATAAAAGAACAGCCTCTTAATCATTTCATAATATTAATTAATCGTTAGCTCTTACAGCTTCCTCAAGCCCATGTCTGATTGCTGCTTCTTCCTCATTCCAAGCGATACAATCAAGTCGGAGGCC
>JAZQLB010000092.1:0-2954 GCA_045542475.1 Lachnospiraceae bacterium
ATATTCCTCTGCCTTAGAGCCTGCTTTTTCATTATCATTCATTGTCATTTCTGTATTTTTCATATCGCGTTCCTTATTCTTTCAATTTCCTGCATAATTTTTTTATCCCATTCATCGTCCTGTGCTCCGACTACAAGCACCTTAAACCCATAGGTTCTGCCGTTTTGTGCAACGGAAATATCATCATCAATATGTAAGTCAATCCTGTATTTGCTCGGATATTTTGAGGGCATTGCTTCCTTTTTATCAGCCTGAACCTCACGTGAATGACGTTCTCCATTAACAACAGAATCCAGCCTTATACCATAGCAGCGGAAAAGTCCCCGTATGTACATTTCAGAACGGAAAGAGGTTGTATATACCCACAATTCTATACCCTGACTGCGTATCCACTTTAACAGGGCTATTGTTCCATATCGTAACCGCTCCTTATAAATCAGATTAAATGGAAAAACTGGTGCTTTTTCTGTTTTAAATTTCTCTGGCGAAACGAACAATGTATCGTCCAAATCAAAGGATACCTTCATACCACACCTCCGTCAGTAATTACATGACTTATTAATGCTTCATAAAATCCCATAACCCTGTTGTCAGATATATATTTTTTCCTTCCCCCTGTAAAATGGTTCCGACAGAGGTTTCAAAAATATTATGTACGTTATCCGAGCCAAGTGCCCCATACATCAAACACCGCTTTTCATTTGTATCAAAATCAAAGCATTCTATTATAGGCATCTTGCTGGTGACGTTATTTGGCAGAACACAAATGCGGTTATTCTCCCAGCTACGCACATAACCATAATGGCATGGAAATTTCTCCTCCTCCAAGGTTGTAACATCAAGCACTGTTAATTCAGCTTCTGTTACGCCCCTTTCAATAAACTTCGGTCGTACCTGAAAGGCAACTTTATTTTTGCCAACAGGAACAAAATCCCATGCCGTAAATCCATCTATTCTATATATCTGTCTGAAACCAAGGTTCTTTTCCCACTTATAAATAACCTGATGCATATACAAATAAAGAACTTTGCAACTAACAAAAAACTTTGGATGCCAGCGAATATCACCTTTCTCAAGCTCCAAAACCTTTTCATGGGAAATCGCAAAATTCATCACATCCTTTATGTGATATGCACAATTTTTATCAGCCACAAACAATTCATCCTCAAACCATATCATCTGTGACCATTCAAGCTTTTCTCCCTCATAAATGCACTGCCACAGCTCTATATTATTTATATCGCTGCCAATCAAAACCTTATTATTCGGATTCGCCAGATATCCCTGCTGGTTAATTTCATTATTCTGCACCATAGCAGCATATATACCATTTTTATTTAGTGCAAGCCGCTCAACTATAAGTTTCATATCCTTACTCTGTTTTGGCTTCCACTCATTAATATTCAGTAGAGCTGAGCAAAAGTGCCTCGGCTCTGACCATGATTCATAATCTAAGAGAAGCTTACCATCCAAACACTCTGCTACCAGATTAATCCTGCACCCTTGTTCAAGGGTATACCTTTCTACCGGCAGTCTCTTTCCTAAATCAATTCTCTTTGCCGGAGTACCAGCCTTTCTCCTTGCCTGCTTTCGTGGTGTTCCCTTGGACCTATCTGACTTTAATTGTGCCTTAAAAGCCTCTTCTGCTTCTGCTGGAATGATTATTAATGAATACTCATCACTCTGGGATTTTAATTCGTATAACAGACCGCCATAGCAGGTCAATTCCTGTCCCAGTGCATCTAAGAAAGCCTCCGGCTCCTCTGTTGCATAATTTTCTGCCAGCTCATCAAAATTCTGCTGCAAAATAAAGGGATACTCTTCCCTGAAGCCTTCACGGAGTGCATATATAATGTCCTCGTTTTTGCTCTTCCAATCCACATATACGGCTTTATCATATAATGTACTCATTAATCGTAGTTCCTCCAGGTTCTTCATGTATTATAAAACAATTTCCTCCAGCCTAATTTCGTATTCCTTCTCCAAATCGACTTTCACAACTAATTTTTCTTCTTCCCAACGTACAAAATCTATATCATCACATTCCTCATATTCCGGGTCAATGAGCTCATGCACATTAAAAAGCTTTGGAATAAAATTCAGTGGCTCTGAAAAATCACCTACCATCACTTCACTTGGACCAGCCCAATAGCATCCGCCATAAGCAATCAGATTCTTACTTGCATCATAATGTACATCCGTGATTATAAATGACTCTCCATAACAGCTGCCCCAATCATTATCATACCCCTGTGGCACATAATTGTAGACCTTTCCGGTATCCAGCTCCAGATAACTGATACCATACAAATCAATATGAAACGGAAAATAACGATGTCCGTTACTATGCTCTACAAATTCCTTAAATGGGCGCACATGATTATATATAGACTCGTATTCATACATAATCTCCTGCCCACGCCTTAAAATACATTTATCCATTGCAGCTCTGTATATATTGCTTTCTACATGTGAATAGCTATTTATCTCCAACGAATATCCATCCGGTAACTCGTAGTTTTCCTGCCTTACCAAAAACTCAGGCTTAACAACATACCTTACCTTCTCAAAATACGCAGTGTATTCCGCTGTCCCATACACATTTCTATAAGATATACCTCTATATCTTTTTAACGCATATCTAATATCTTCACAGCTAAATTCAAAGCTCTCATTCTCTGAAATAACAAGCATAACCTTATATAACTCACCAGCTTTAACAATATTCAGTTCCCGCAAGCTTCTTCCTGAGAAATCCTTAGAAATATCACCGCTAACCTCGCCCTGTATCCTTATAAAATATACATCATAGTGCTTATAATCCGAAACCAAGGCTTCATCCTCATTAAAATCCCCTTGAATATTAAGTCCTATTTTCGGATTATCATAATAATGCCAATTAGTAATAAGTGTATGCTGCATTTTATGTTTTTTAATTTCTTCTATATCCTTCA
>JAZQLB010000093.1:0-8968 GCA_045542475.1 Lachnospiraceae bacterium
ATTGTACTCAAAATCATCAGCAGACCTATTGATAAAATAACTATTTTTTTCTTATTTAATTTTTTCATATGTTCGTTCTCCTTTTTATTACTTCATACTCTACAGCTCTTTTATTCAAATATCCCCTCGAAGCATCCAATAAGATTAAATTCCTCACCAATAGCAATTGCCTCACTTTTATTCTCGGCCGGAAAAACATAGTAGTATGGATAGTCAGACTTTGTTCTGCCCTCCTCATCATAATATCGATGTCCTATAATAACGAATTTTGTTAAATCATTTGAATAATATATATCCAGTTTAGTCCAATCATGACCTTTTACTCCACTGTATTTATTATATCCCCAGCCATTCTGCTTAAAATCATCATTTGACCAAAACCACCATCTTGTAGATGTCCAATCCGACAAATATGCACGACCTTCAAAGCTATCATGATTCCACCACTCAATAATATAATTTTCATAATAAACTTCCAAATCCATAGTTACATACTCCGGCATCTGCATAAACACATCTTCCTTATACTTTATTCCGTCCAAAGTCTTATTGGTTGTATATTTAATTGGTATCGTTCCAAGAAGAAAGATTATAAACGAAGCCACTGCCGGTATTGCTATTATTGAAAAAATAATTACATCCTTTATTTTTATCTTACCCATTTTCGTTTTATTCTCCTGTCTTTTAATTAAAATTCTTATTTGGCAGCACTGATATTGATGTGTCCCTAATAATTGACTGTGCACCCGTACCTTCATACAATTTCAATGCGTTATACATCGCATCATCCAAATTATTGGCAGGACAAATAACAATATCATTACCCAGACCAAATGAAAAATTTGTATAAGTCCTATCAAACATCACAGTACTGCGATATTTTTCTTTTGTATTATCCCTGATATCCTTCACAAGCATAGAAACATAATTTCCTGTTAATTCAACATATGTGCAGCTTTCACCTACAGCATCATCCGGTATAGGCTTATCGCTAAGAATTATTTCTCCTGCAAATGAATCTTCTTTTGATATATTAAATATGTAATTCGTATATGTCCCTTTAATCCTTACATACACAGGTTCATGTTCATCCACTATATCATATGCTTCAAATATAATTCCATACATTTCTTTGTCTATTTCTTTTTCTATTGGAATTGCACAAAATATCATTGTAAATGTTGCACCTAAAACCAATATCACACTTATGATAAATACTACTACATCCTTTAACTTTATTTTTTTCAATTTCCTTTCCTCCTTACTTATGGTGCCCATAATGTATCAAATTTACCGTTTGTTAGTGCCATACCGCTCTGAATAGCTTCTTCTTTATTTGCTGCCGGAAAAATAGCATAATAAGTATCTATCTGCATTATAAACAATGAATTATCCTTATCAAACCAACCATCTGTATAATAGGTTATCATTCCATCCTCTGTATAATAATCAATAAGTGTTATAAAAATATTCTCTTTAATATATGGTCTACAATAGCTATCGCTTATAACACCATCAGAAATCCCCGGATTATCGGCCAAAACTACTCCGCCAACAAATTCATCCTCATGCCACCAGTTAATTAAATAGTCTGAATATGTACCCTTGATTCTAATATATGTAGGTACTGCCGTATCTTCACCATTACGGCTTTTAAAAATCATTCCGCCTATTTCTTTGTCCACCTTTGTATTAAAAGGTATTACATTAAGCAGCAGTAATATTAAGCAGGCTGCCACTACCACACCTGTTATAATTTTAATTACATTTTTTACCTTACGCATTTTCGTTTTCTTCCTTTTCTCATAATTTTCATTTATTCTTCCTGTGTACGCCAGCCCGGATATGGCATCTGCTTACCCTCATAAAGTTTATAGTCAATTCCAATTTCATCTGAGAATACCATGCAAGCATATAGTGCATCATCAATATTACTTGACGGAAATATTGCTATATTGTCGCCCCAGTTAAAGTGAATAAACAATTGATAAAAATCCGGGTTGTATAAGCTAAACCCCTTGCCACTTGTTATCTCCGAATCCATTACAAGGTTACAGTCTATAAATCTTACTATTAAATTGTCATTTCCTGATTCATATATTAAGCTACCAATACATTTATCAATAACATCCCCAGACAAATCCAACGTATCAGAAACAATAATTTTACCCTCAAAAAAATCAGTATACCTCCAGTTAATCAGATAATCAAAATATGTACCCTCCATTAATAAATAAACCTCTTTCTGGCTGCTAAGAACCGCCCCCCTTTCGAACATAATGCCACTAACAACTATCCTGTCTATATTTTTCTTTATTGGCAGCTCACAAAGTAAAGAAACTGTAAAACTTACCAAAACCACTATACTGACTATTGCAAATTTTATTATATCTTCTTTCTTAATCTTATTCATCTTTTTTCCTCCAAAATTACTATACCTTACTCCCATATCAGGTTGAAAAGACAATTAATCTTTTTGCCATTTTCCTTAAGCTCATCTGTATTAGTTGCCGGAAAAACAGCATAATACCCACCCCTAATATCTATAGAGCACATAAAACCATCCTCATCATAAATAAACATTCCTTCTGTAAAAAAAGGCTTCAGTTCACCCATCGTATAATAATCTATAACTGTTTTGTACTTATTATCATAACCTGTACCATGAAAATTTTCTTCAGTATAATTGTATGGATGGCAATAACTCTCATCCATAATATCATCCGGTATATTCGGCTCGTCACTGACAACAATGCCTCCTGCAAAATCATCCTCATGCCACCAGTTAAACACATATTTTCGATAAGTTCCCTTAATTCTTATATATGTCGGAGTAGCAGTATCCTCGCCATAATTATATTCAAAAACCATACCTTCCATTTCCCTGTCAACCTTGATTTTAACAGGGTATATAGCAAGTAATATCGTAGCTATTGCGCTTAAAACCACCAGCAGGCATATTGTTAAAATAACTGTTTTTTTCTTATTCATTTTTTTCATCTGTTCGTTCTCCTTTTTATCACTTCATACATAACACTATATAAGTTATCAAAAGGTTGCAAAAAAAATATTATTTTTTTATTTCTTTTCAACTATGTCATAATTTGCACATCAAAAAATATACTGTTCCGGTGTATTTTGCAACCGAAACAGCATATTCTATAACAATCCTTTTATTATATTATTTCCTTAAGCTTGTCCAAAAAAGCTTCCTCACCAACCGTATTTAACTTAAATTTTCTTCAAATACTCCTCAAGAAATTTCTTATCCTTCTTAGTAAGCTCCGCTTTCTCCAGCAAATCCGGTCTGGCATGATAGGTTCTTATAAGAGACTGCTCCCTTCTCCACTCGTCCACCTTACCATGATGTCCTGAACGAAGCACCTCCGGTACTGCCTTTCCCATAAACTCAATCGGTCTGGTATACTGCGGATACTCAAGCAGATTATCATGAAAGGTCTCAAACTCCGCTGACACATCATTATTAAGCACGCCCGGCACATTTCTTGCAATGGAATCTATCATAACCATGGCAGGAAGCTCGCCGCCTGTAAGCACATAATCACCGATTGATACATTATCCGTAACAATCATTTCAAGCACACGCTCATCAATTCCCTCATAGTGACCGCAA
Source organism: Lachnospiraceae bacterium (assembly GCA_045542475.1). Classification (GTDB taxonomy): domain Bacteria; phylum Bacillota; class Clostridia; order Lachnospirales; family Lachnospiraceae; genus CAG-882. The sequence goes on from JAZQLB010000093.1 coordinate 3,635, forward strand.
AGGAATATAAGGTTATCCTCCTTTGCCAGCTCTCTGCTCATCTCATGGTCAAAGCGGCGTCCCTGTGGTGTCATATAAAGAACTCTTACTGAGCCTGTCATATCCTTTTTTACATGCTCATAAGCCTTATAAACCGGCTCCGGCTGCATCACCATACCTGCTCCGCCGCCATATGGATAATCGTCCACCTTCATATGCTTATTCGTGGAAAAGTCGCGGATGTCCGTAGCTCCTAATTTTATTATATTGTTTTCAATGGCTCTTCCTATAATGCTGGTGTTAAGCCCATTAAGCACCATATCAGGAAACAGCGTTAAAACATGAAAATTAATCATTTTATTCAATCCTTATAATTTTAATCAGATAGTCTCTAGTCCAAAAGTCCGTTCATAATATGAACCTTCATAAAGCCTTCATCAATATTCACTTCCAGTACGCATTCTGCAATTGCAGGAAGCAGAACCTCTTTATTGTCGTGAGTTTTTACCACATATACATCATTGGCTCCGGTCTGCATCACATCCACCAGCTCACCAAAATCCTCGCCCTCATCAGTAACCACCTTAAGCCCGATAAGGTCGCAGATAAAATACTCATCCTCTTCTAATTCCACGGCGTTCTCTCTTGTAACAAGGAGTGGACAGCCCTTATATTTTTCTATGTCATTTATATTATTTATTCCTTTAAATTTAAGAATAACCATGTTTTTAAAATACTTAACCTTGGCAATCTTAAGCTCTATCTTTTCCTTCCCTGTATCAAGGATTACATCCTTAAGATAATCAAATCTGGTTACATCATCTGTTGTTGGGTATACCTTAACCTCTCCGGCTATGCCGTGGGTTGATGAGATAACTCCTACCTGTAATAAATCCTCCATGTTCTACCTCCGTTCTGACTATATTATATTAATGAAATAAACATTCCGTATTCCTTTGGTACATCCAAAATTCCATTTGTTGTATTATTCATAAGAATATCTTTTATCACTTCTTTTGGTACAGTATTTAATGATGTCATGCTTGAAAGTGAATAAATATATTCTACCATATCATCAATATTAGTAACCGCCAAAGAGTCTATATATTCAAGCTTCTCAACCTTTGAAAATGTTGTACTTAATATCTCATATCCGTTTTGAAGAGTAAAATTCTTATTTATATTATCCTCCACACCATACTCAGAAAGTATTTTTGAAAGATACTCTATTATTCCATGTTCACCATATGTTGCACAATAAAAGCAGCCAGTTCTTTTTAATACTCGTTTAACCTCATTTAAGCCTTTATATATATCAGGTATATGATATAACATCATGTTTGCAATAACAATATCAAATGTCTCAGCTTCATAAGGTATAGCTTGAATATCCATAATCTTGTATTCAATATTATCATGATTACCTACATTTTCTTTTGTTGTGGCTACCATACCTTCGGAAAAATCAGAAAGTATTAATTTTGAGCAATTAGCAATTAATTCTTCTCTGCCCTTCCACATATCGCCTGTTCCGCAGCCTAATTCCAGAACCTTCATTCCTTTTTCGATTTTGTAATTTGAAGTTATCCAGTTTCCAAAGCCCAGTTTGTTTGTTGAATATTTTTCGTGAATGGATATTCTTGTGTTCAGGTTGTTTGCGGTTGCGTATTGTTTTTTTACTACTTTTTTGTCGTTTATTTGGCTCATGGGTAGTCTCCAATCAAATTTTATGGGATTTGGGATTCGCAATTCGGACTTCGTCCTGATTACTATCTTCACAGATTCGCAATTCGGACTTCGTCCTACTTGCTCATCTGGTGGAGGTCCTTCAGTCAATCCTCTTCATAGGTTTAGGATGGCATAAGCACCTTCGGTGGCTTTTTAATCATGAATACGGATATCCAAACGAGTTTGATATCCGTATTCATGATTAAAAAGGGCTTCGCCTCTTATGCCATCCTAAACCTATGAAGAGGATTGACTGATGACACTTAAAAAAGAAATAGCCGGGTATCACACCCGGCAAAAAGATTACATTATATCTACAATAACCTTCTTATCTTCCTTTGTCGCCGCTGCTTTAACAACTGCGCGGATTGACTTAGCAATTCGGCCCTGTTTGCCGATAACCTTGCCAGTGTCAGATGGAGCAACTTTGAGCTCAAGGATGATTGCTTTTTCTTTAACAGTCTCGGTAACAACCACCTCGTCAGGATTGTCTACAAGCGCTTTCGCAATAACTTCTACCAATTCCTTCATGATTACACCTCCATCTTAATTATTTTTCAATGCCGGCAAGCTTGAAAATCTTGCTAACAACCTCTGTTGGCTGAGCACCATTAGCTAACCACTTCTTTGCTAACTCCTCGTTAACGCTGTATGAGCTAGGATTGTTGTTAGGATCATATGTTCCGATCTCCTCGATGAATCTACCATCTCTTGGTGATCTAGAATCAGCTACGATAATTCTATAGAAAGGAGCCTTCTTCTGTCCCATTCTTCTTAATCTGATCTTTACTGCCATTGTATTTCACCTCCTTGAAATAATCTGCTAAATATTGTTAAAAAGGAAGTCTGAACTTACCTCTTTTACCACCTCTGCCGCCAAGCATTCCCGGCATCTGCTTCATCATCTTCTTCATCTGCTCCTGCTGCTTGACTAATCTGTTAACCTCAGCGATATCTACGCCTGCACCCTTTGCGATTCTGTTCTTTCTTGAAGGGTTAAGGATTGACGGCTTACGTCTCTCCTCCGGTGTCATGGAAAGGATAATGGCCTCAACTCTGTCGAGAGCCTTCTCATCTATATCATCTGCATTAACATTCTTCATCTGTCCGCCAAGTCCCATGCCCGGAAGCATATTAAGAATACTTCCAATACCGCCCAAGTTCTTGACCTGCTTCATTGACTCAAGATAATCCTCAAAGTCGAACTCTGCTTTCTTAAGCTTCTGCTCCATCTCCTTGGCTTTCTCTTCGTCAATCTGAGCCTGTGCCTTCTCAATAAGCGTAAGCACATCACCCATACCGAGAATTCTTGAAGCCATTCTGTCCGGATAGAACTGCTCAAGGTCTGAAAGCTTCTCACCCATACCTACATAGAGGATAGGCTTATTGGTAACAGCCTTAATAGAAAGTGCTGCACCACCTCTGGTATCACCATCAAGCTTAGTTAAGATAACACCATCAATGCCAATCTCATCATTAAAGCTTGAAGCTACATTAACTGCATCCTGACCAGTCATGGCATCTACTACTAAGATGCTCTGGTATACAGGAACAGTCTCCTTAATTTCTTTAAGCTCTGCCATCATGTCTTCATCTACATGAAGTCGTCCGGCAGTATCCAGAATAACAACATTATTGCCATTCTTAGAAGCATGCTCTATAGCTGCTTTAGCTATATCAGCAGGCTTAACCTTATCTCCCATAGAGAATACCGGAACGCCCTGCTTCTCACCATTAATCTCCAGCTGCTTAATCGCAGCCGGTCTATATATATCACAAGCTACAAGTAAAGGTCTCTTGCCCTTTTCCTTAAGCTTACCTGCTATCTTGGCTGTGGTTGTTGTCTTACCTGCACCCTGGAGACCCATCATCATAATAATGGTTATATCGCCACTTTTAAGTGCAATTTCTGTAGTCTCAGAGCCCATAAGTGATATAAGCTCTTCATTAACTATCTTAATAACCATCTGCCCCGGTGTAAGACTGGTAAGAACATCCTGACCTACTGCTCTCTCCTGAACGGAATTAACGAACTGTTTAACTACCTTAAAGCTAACGTCCGCCTCAAGCAGTGCCATCTTAATCTCCTTAAGAGCCGCCTTAACATCAGCCTCGGAAAGTCTTCCCTTTCCCCTAAGGTTCTTAAATATATTTTGTAATTTATCGGATAAACTATCAAATGCCACTTCGTAACCACCTGTCTGAATTCAATCTAAAAACTATAACTCATCTATAATCTCATCGGAAATTGTATCAATCTTAAGCACAATCTCTCTTGCCGCTTCTATACTGTCCGTAGCAAGAATATCCTTAGAGTACTTACTAATCTCATTGACCTTATCCTTGATACTTAAAAACTTCTCAATTAAATGAAGTGTCTCCTCATATCCGTTAAGCAACTTCTCAATACGCTTAAGCTGGTCATGTACTCCCTGCCTGCTGATATCATGCTCCTTGGCAATCTCACTTATGGAAAAATTATCCAATACATATTCTTCATATATGGTCTTCTGATGTGGTGTCAGAAGCTCACCATAAAAATCATAAAGCAGTGTCTGCTCAACAATCTTTTCCATAAAAACAGCCTCATTTCCCTCAATCCTTTGCTAGGATACTACAACAAAAAGAAGTTGTCAAGTATTTTTTCTTGACAACTTCAAAAAATTATTTTCTTATTGTATATTCTCCGTTAAGCTCAAAGGAATCCGTCTCCGGTACATATGACAGATAAGCTGTTATATCTCCGTAATATTCACCAAATGCTATCTGTGGTTCCACTGCGCCAACCACGGTATATGCATACATTCCCTTCTCATCATAGGAAATTCCGGTAAAGCAATCTGAATACAGCATCCAGTCAAGCTGTTCAAACTGACCGTCCGCCTTAACCCACTGAGCCAATGTATCATATTCATAATTAATCGGAATAAGCTCCATTGTAGAAAGACGGACAACATCTGTGTATACAACTCTTTGATTTGTTCCGCTATCCCATCCTGAAAAGATTAACTCATCCCTTCCATCCTTATCCAAATCCTCTTTAATAACATTTGTTCTGAAATTAAGAAAGCTTGCCTGACACACCACACTTCCCACATTATCACCATCTACAATAATATATCTGTTTGCCCAAGAATCTTCCATGCGATAACATATTATAAGCAAATCGTCTGAATAACATGCTGGCTTTCTTACACCATTAACCTCAACCTCACATGCCTTAAAATCTTCACTCCCATAAAAATAACTTGCTCCATCTGAATATCTTTCAAAGTCAGCCTTATCATAATATATCTCATCAGAAATCTTAATTTCATCAAGATTAATATCCAGCTTACAAAGATTACCAATAGAATAATTATCATTAAAGGTTAGTGCCCCTGCCGTCTCATCATATTCTAAATAGAACCTGGCAAATATATCACGATAGCATGTATTTCCAAAGGCATCATAGGTTGGGAGCTTAAGCCTTGCACTTACATACACACCTATATCCAAATCATATTTTAAAGAAACATTTTCATCCCAGATATAATTATCAACATCAGCCTGCTCATCCCAGATAATTGTATAATCCTTTGCACTATTACCATATTTATCAGTCAAGGTATATATAAGCCTATAGAC
>JAZQLB010000094.1:0-3744 GCA_045542475.1 Lachnospiraceae bacterium
CTTCTAAATATGTGTCGTTTGTTTTGTATGCCCACCAAACGGTGGGCTCTTCTTTTTTTAGGTCTCCGAAATGGAGAACTTTCCTATAAAGTAAAAAAAAGTTGAAGCGCCTTTGTCAATACGCTTCAACTTTCTTATACATATGTTCCAAAATACAATTATTTGTCAGATTGCCCCCAAAGCTTGTATCATATCCCCCACAGCAACATCAGGATTATCAATCAAATAATACTGCATAGCTTCCAAAAGCTTAGGGAGATATGCAATAGAGTTCCCCGCCTGCATAAACAGCTTTGCTCCCTTTGTCAGTACTGCATAAGATATCTGTTCCGGAACAATCCCCTCTATAAGAGCAGGATATTTTACCTTAAGATTATCAATCAGCATTTTTATAATGTCAGGGCTTAGAATACGGGCATAGTTATCCCTAAAGACCTCTTCCATTTTATTAACTATATAATCCAATCCTATATCCCCTTTGGTAAGCTCCGAATATAATACCTCACCACAGCTAAACAGCCTAAATTCTGATGCCTCAAGAGACAAATCATCCTTAATTCTGATTACAGGTAGAATAATGCCCTCTCTTGACAATCTTATTCTCATCTCCATAATTGCAGCCACAAAATCATTATTAATAAATAGCGGAAGTAAATCCTTACCAAATACAAGCTCCAGCTGCTCCAGACTATTCCTTAGATTAGTGAGAATTACGCTATTACTGTCCTTTCCCTCTGCCGCTTTATTATCAGTATCACTTACTCCCAGCAGATAATCCGCACTAAGCTCCAATACAGCACATAAATCCTTAATCAATGCCACATCCGGCAGACTTAAGCCTCTCTCCCACTTAGATACTGCCTGTGAGGTAACGCCGAGTCTCCTCGCCAGCTCCTCCTGAGTAATATTCTTATTCTGCCTGCATATTGATATTCTGTTTCCCATGTCCTTCATGATATGTACCTCCTTTTTCTTTAAGGATAAAGGATTATGCCGGTTGTGTAAAACAACTAGGTGTTTAGAGCCCTTTAAACCACATAAGATTGTTTAAACTCAACATATATATAATGCCAGCCCGTCCCTCGTATAGAGGCTTCTGCAAGATCATACTGTTTTCCCCATGTAGCCACAGTTATTATACCATTCTTTTGTATATCACACACATTCATTACATGCCAGCCCTCTACATATACGGGCTTTATCCTTCTTGTGCTAAGTGTAAAATAGCCTGCATACAACAATATATAGCCCTTACCCGCATATTCCTTAAAGTCCTCCGCAGTCAGTCTTTTTAGCTTTTTAAGACTTCCACTAATATTATAATAACTGCAATATCGTGAAAACCGTTCCTGCATTTCCTCAAAATACATTCCTCTGCCCGGCTCATCCGTCATACAGTAAAAATCCAACATTACCTTGTCAACAGCATAACCATCCTTATTTTTTATTGGAAAACAGAAGGTTTTATAGAATTCCTCCTCTTTATCAACATACCAATGAACCAGAACTGCCGCTAATACTGCATACCCACATCCCTCATCTGCAAGTTCCTTAAACAGTCTGGCTATCTCTATTTTTTCATACCCCGGAAAATACCTGTGAACAATTCTCAAATACTCCAAGTAATATTCGGTTCTTTCCATTCTCTCATTCACAATACGTTGAGAGCTTACCTCATATATCTCCGTCTTCAGGTCAAAATTCTTTTTCTCTATTTCCTTCAGAATACCAGAACAATCCACTCCGTATCTACTTAAGATAATACAACACTTCCTACAAATTTCATCGTTTCCCTGCCACACCTCCAAAACCATTTCAAGTTCTTCTTTTAAGCCGTGAACATTGTAGGTGTATATTTTGTCCAAAGCCGACTTAACAACAATCTCGTGTCTGTCCAGTACCACAAAGCCCAATATATGAAGATTCTCCTTAAATAAATCATGGTATATAATATACTCTAAAGCACATTTTCTCTTATAATAATCCTCATTCCGAAATTCCCTGCATATGAAATCAAAGCTCTCCTTATTATTACGCCATACAAGCGCTATTATCCCTGCCTCAAAATGAACCATATCTCCGGCGATATACCTGGCAATTTCCTTTATTTCAGCCGTATATGGAATAGTCACTCCGTTCTTCTTTAAAAGTGTAAAAGGATACGCTTTTACTCGTGGTATCTCATTCCTTGGTTGCGCTCTAAGTTCTTCAAGAGTCCCGCTTGGACGACTGTCATTATCTATATTTATTGTTCTTATATTCAAATCACGCATAGCCTTATTCCCTTTCTTAAATCATTCTAACTTAAGGAATGGAAAAATGCAATTCGTAAGCCTGCACGCAAAAAAGTGCCTTGATGCAAGCCAGCTTACACCAAAGCACTTTATCATTGTCATATGTTCATTCACATATAAAAATATTTCTATTCACTATAATTCTTACTAATATACTCTCTTATAGCCTCATTGTCTGATGGCATTCTACAGCCTACAACATATTCACCATCATTATCAGAGCTTCGGATTATGCAACCCTCAATAGGCTTACCACCAAGTACATCAAAGCCATTGATATCTACTACTACATCCTTAGACTTGGCATTTGCAAAGAAAGCATCCTTTGCCACAAAGGCAAATCCGTTAGCACTTATATTAGCCATTCTTCCACGATATGATGAATCTGTACCCTTAACCTTAATTGTACATGTATTCTTAAGTGGCATTCTAGGATATTTTCTTCTGTTAAATACCTTCGGGTTAGTCTCAACCTTAAGTCGGTACTTACCGTTCTCATTATCCTTAGTAAGACGGATAGGTATGTTATCCCAGCTATATAATACATTATCAACTACTATTCTAAGCTGACAATCAGCACCCTTCTTGTCAACAACAGCCTTGTTCTGGTCATCAATATTAACATAGACTCTCTTGTCTACACACTCTACAACCTCACCTATGTACTCGTGTGCCTTATTAGCCTCATCCTTAATGACTACGGCAACCTTCATACCCGCTCTTACGTCCTGTACACCCATGAAGCCGCCAAGACCAAGCTCTTCCATCAGATTACCAACAACATTCTCAATATTAATTGCACTCTTGGCACTTTCCTCGTACTTACTAAGCATCTCCTTAGAGGTAGACTCTGCTCCATTAATGTTACTGGTCATAAGCTCCATAACTGCATATACCTGATCCATATTCTCAACCAGTGTAGCATTAGAGCTTGCAACCTCTTTAACAGCACTGTCAACAACCTTAATGTTAGCACCAAGGCTAGTTGCATCATTAGTAATGTCTGTTACGCTTCGATTAACATGTGAAACCTTATCCATATTAACCTGAATAAGCTTAACTGTCTCTTCAATAGATTCAAGCATCTTCTGTGAGGTCTCCTCAAGATGTGAAAGGGCAGACATAATTCTGCTTGAAGAATTCTGTGTACCGCTGCTGAGCTCACGAATCTCGTTAGCAACAACTGCAAAGCCTCGTCCGGCTTCGCCTGCTCTTGCTGCCTCAATAGAAGCATTAAGTGCCAGCAGATTAGTCTTATTGGTAATTCCTTCAATTGTACTGGTCTCTACCTTAACATTCTCGAATTCGTCCTTAAACTCAGCTAAAATCTTCTCAATCTGTGCTGACAGCTCAGCCATCTTATTAGTAGTATCTACTACCTCAGCCAGCTCCTCTGAGCTTGTATTGGCATGTTCCACAGAAGCACCAATAAGTGCAACTACCTGTTCCA
>JAZQLB010000095.1:0-2516 GCA_045542475.1 Lachnospiraceae bacterium
GTGGAATATATCCAACCTTCTTATGCCATGCATCCATACAATCCTGTATGTTATTATTATCCACGTTAATCGTTCCCGAAACCGGCTTTAATACACCCATCATAAGGTCTACCATAGTAGTTTTTCCGGCACCTGACGGACCAATAAAGGCAACTGAAGAATTTTTGGTAATCTCAAAGCTTGCATTATTGATTACATTCTCCGCCCCCTCTTCATAAGAGAAGGATAAATCCTTAACTACAATCTTATCATTAAAGTTAATATCCTTAATTGAATTTTCTTTATCAGCCTTTTCCATAAGACTTTTTATTCTCTGCTGTTCAGTATATACCGAATCCACAAAAGCTCTGCTGTATAAAAGGGTACTTACATAAGCGCTTATTTTATTAACAGACGGAAGAAGTCTCATGGCTCCCATGGCAAATACACCAAGGGTAGTTGCAAAGGATGGTGTAATCTCCCCAGTCATAGCTCTTATTATAACAATAAGCATAAGTGCACCTATACATGCCGCCTCCATAACAGGCTTTGGTATAGCATTAATTAAAGCGTTTTCCTTCTGATTTCGTGCCAGATTATAATTAATTCCATCAAATTCATCTGAAAAATATTTTTCTCTGTTGGTAATCTTAATTTCCTTAATTCCGCCAAATGACTGCTGCATACATTTTACAAGTGAGGCATACAGACTTCTGTATTCCTCTCCCTTATGCTTAAGACTATTTTTATAATATCTCATAAAGAATATGGTAAATGACCCTACAATTACACCAATTCCCAGTGTCAGCATACCATCCTTTACAAACAGATACACTCCAATTGCTGCTATCACGCACAGCTCCGATATAAGCTGGATAAGATTCAATACCGCCACATAAAACATATTGGTATCATTATATACATTTCTTATAAGGTCTGCACTGTTATTCTTTACATGAAAGAAATATTCCTGACCAAGATAACAGTTCATAACCTTACATGAAAGCTCCTTATGTCCGAAATAGACAAATTTAAAGGTTATATTATTCTGCACAAGCATATATACAGTTTTTATGATATATGATGCGATAATAGTTGCAGCGCATAATATTACTACATCTGAGGTATCATGCATATTAAACAGATTACATATTTCAGCTACAAACCCATTACTCATTAATGATTCAGGTGCCATTATTGCTTCAATAAAATTATTGAATGTATATAATGCCACCAGCTCAACAGCCGCTCCGCCAAGTATAATCAAAGACAAACCGAAAAGCTTTAATCTCTGTTTTCCATCAAACATTGAAAACATTCTTTTAATTGCGTTCATATATCCTCATTTCCGTACAGTCACAACTGCCTATTTTAACTTAATTATCTTCCACTCCTCAGGATAAATCTTATTATCATTAAGTCCTGCCGGAGCCACAGTAAAGCCTTTTTTCTCATCCAAAAAGCCTGCCCATCTTGAAAATGTGCTGTCAGATATAATATGACTGCCACAAGCCTTCATCAGGAACAACTCCTCAAAATCCGTAAAATTCCCCAGTTCCCAGATAAAGCTTACTTTTTTCATTCCGAGCTCTTTAATATATTCCGTAGCCGTCCTTCTGTCATTAGTAAATACAATATATCTGATATCCGGACATTCCTTTTCCATAGCAGCAATAGCCTGCTTATAATAGTCTATTGACAAAGGCGGAATATCCCCTCCTCTTATATGAAATGAACAGGTCTTATCCGTCCCCAAGGCTTCAATAAGCTTAACCGTCTCGGCTCCAAAGGGTTTTCTTGGAGTAAACTGCTTATCAATCTCTTCCTTACAGCTCTCATAATAGCAGTAATTCTGAAAATATCCATGAAGATATTTGTTTCTAAAGACCTTTTTAGAATATACATTCATATCATACGGATTAGCTTCACCCTTTTTCTCAAATATTACCCTGTATAAAATATTTCTTCTCAGGCGTTTGAAAATCTTATGAAATACTGTTTTATTTGAGAAACTCTCCCGTCTGTCACAGCTTATATTAAACTGGTCCAGACCATAGCTTCTTAATGTGGAATTATCCACATCCGATGTATCAAGCTTAAGCGTATCCCTATCATGCTTAGCCACGGCATAACCACATACATAGTTATACATCTGATTTCCCAAGCCATCTCCAATTTTAACTATTACCATATTGTCTCCAGTCCCGCCATTAATTTAGAACCGACTCAATGGCTTCAATATAGCCCTTTGCCACGTTCTCAAATCGAAATTTATCTATAAGCTTAAAGCTTTCTTCTCCGTAAACACTCTGCTCCTTCTTCTCCGCAAACACCTTGTCAATCGCCTCTGCCATTTCCTTTACATTATTCGGGTCAACTATATATCCGTTTTTCCCATTAATAACGGTTTCAAAGGCTCCATCAGAATATTTCGACACAATAACCGGCAGATGAGCACACATTGCCTCTATAAGCACCAGTCCGAAACAATCCTCTCTGGTAGGCAGAATGAAAGCACCTGCCTCATCATAACAGCT
>JAZQLB010000096.1:0-3963 GCA_045542475.1 Lachnospiraceae bacterium
GCAGATATTAATGCAGATAATATTATGGTGACAAAGGAAGAGATTGAAGAGGCTTATTCTTTAGTTGACCCTACATTAGTTGATGTTATCAGAAAGGCGCTTGTTAATATCAGGGACTACCATGCAAAGCAGAGACAGTACAGCTGGTTTGATTCAACACCTAATGGTACAATTCTTGGACAGAAGGTTACACCACTTGAAAAGGTGGGTGTATATGTACCGGGTGGTAAGGCTGCTTACCCTTCATCAGTGCTTATGAATATTATGCCTGCTAAGGTTGCGGGTGTCGATAAAATTATTATGACCACACCTCCGGGTAAGGATGGTAAGGTTAATCCGGGAACACTTGTAGCAGCTAATGAGGCTGGTGTTGATGTTATATATAAAGTGGGCGGTGCACAGGCTATCGCAGCTCTTGCTTATGGAACTGAGACTATTCCTAAGGTTGATAAGATTGTAGGTCCTGGAAATATCTATGTAGCCCTTGCTAAGAAGGCTGTATACGGACATGTAAGCATTGATTCCATTGCCGGACCTAGTGAGATTTTGGTTATTGCTGATGAAACAGCTAATCCTAGATTTGTGGCTGCTGATTTACTTTCACAATCAGAGCATGACGAGATGGCTTCAGCTATTTTAGTTACAACCAGCGAAGAGCTTGCTGATAAGGTATCTGAGCAGGTTGATATATTCGTAAATGAGCTTTCTCGTAAGGAAATCCTTGAGAAGTCACTTGAGAATTACGGTTATATTCTTATAGCTAAGGATTTAAATGAAGCAGTTGATGTAGCTAATGAGATTGCTTCTGAACACCTTGAAATTGTAACTAAGGATCCGTTTAATGTTATGACTAAGATTCGTAATGCAGGTGCTATTTTCCTTGGAGAATACAGCTCTGAGCCATTAGGTGATTATTTTGCAGGTCCTAACCACGTATTACCAACTAATGGAACTGCTAAGTTCTTCTCACCTCTTAGCGTTGATGATTTCATTAAAAAATCAAGCATTATTTCATACTCAAGAGAGGCACTTGAGCCAATCCATGAGGATATTATTAAGTTTGCCAATGCAGAGCAGCTTACAGCTCATGCTAATTCAATTAAGGTTAGATTTGAATAGGAGGGAGCAATATGAGCAGAACCGCTACCGTTACTAGAAAAACCAGTGAAACTGATATTAGTATTACCATTAATCTTGATGGAACTGGTAATGCAGTTGTTGATACAGGAATCGGTTTCTTTGACCATATGCTTAAGAGCTTTGCAAAGCATGGTTTCTTTGATTTAAGCGTTAGTGTTAAGGGCGATTTATTTGTTGACTGCCACCACACAATTGAAGATACAGGAATTGTACTTGGCGAGGCAATTAAGCAGGCTCTTGGAGATAAGAAGTCCATTAAGCGTTATGGTTCTGTTATGCTGCCTATGGACGAGGCACTTGTACTTTGTGCACTTGATTTATCCGGCAGACCTTACCTTGTATTTAATGGTGAATTCACTACTGACAGAGTAGGCTATTTTGATACAGAGATGGTTAAAGAATTCTTCTATGCAGTATCCTATGCCTGCGGTATGAACCTGCATATTAAGCAGATGGATGGTTCTAATAATCATCACATAATTGAGGCTATGTTTAAGGCTTTTGCAAAAGCACTTGATGAGGCAGTACAGAAGGATGCCAGAATTACTGATGTGCTTTCTACTAAGGGAGCACTTTAAAGCCTATGAAAAAAATGCGAAGCATTTTCTCTTAAAAAGGAGGTTTCAGGTATGTTAAAGAAAATTGTACCGGTAATATATATATTAAATGATATCGCTTATACTGATGCGGCATGCACCGTAGCGATTGATAAGGATTTATCTATTAAGGATGTGGCACTTCGTCTTGAGGCTGCCGGAGCTGACGAGCTTTTAATTATGGATATGTCCACGGATGACGCCACTCATGAGGCTAATATCGGAAGTGTACGTCAGATTTCAAAGGAATCTGATTTACCGCTTAATATCGGCGGCAATATTAAAAGAGTTGAGGATGTTAAGAAGTATCTCTATGCAGGCGGCAGAAGAGCTGTTCTTGATGCTTCTAAGGAAAGCAATACAGCTATGATGACTGAGGTGTGCAACCGCTTTGGAAGTGACAAGATTGCAGTACTAGTTTCTGGTACTTTTGACACCGAACTTGCAGATTTGATGGCTGAAAATAAGATTACAGCTTTCTTTTATGCAGAAAATGACGGAATTACTGCAAATAGCGAGTTTTATACAGTTCCAGCAGATGTTAATGCAGATTATAACGCACATAAAAATAACCTTAAGGCAAAGGGCTATGAGGTATTAAGCTTTGAGTCAGCCATAAGCTTTGAGCAGTTTAAGCTTAATGCAGACGGACTTATTCCTGTTATTGTACAGGATTATAAGACTGATGAGGTGCTTCAGCTTGCGTATATGAATGAGGAGTCATTTAATCTGACATTACAGACCGGCAGAATGACATATTTTAGCAGAAGCCGTCAGGAGCTTTGGGTAAAGGGAGAAACCTCAGGTCATTTCCAGTATGTAAAGTCCTTATCACTTGACTGTGACAGAGACACCATTCTTGCAAAGGTTAAGCAGGTGGGGGCGGCATGTCATACAGGAAGCTATAGTTGTTTCTTTAATCAGCTTGCCAAAAAGGATTATCCTGAAACCAATCCGCTTAAGGTATTTAATGATGTTATGAGTGTAATTGAGGACAGAAAGCTCCATCCAAAGGAGGGCTCATACACCAACTACCTGTTCAGCAAGGGAATTGATAAGATTCTTAAGAAGGTGGGAGAAGAGGCTACAGAGATTATTATTGCAGCCAAGAACCCTGACCCAGAGGAAATCATTTATGAGATTTCAGACTTCTTATATCATGTAATGGTGCTTATGTCACTTAAGGATCTTACATGGGACGAAATAATTGGAGAATTGGCAAAGCGTTAATGAAAAAGCATGTTATTACCAGATTAAATAATTTAATATATTCATTTGTATTTGAAAATGATAAGCTCGTTCTTATTGAACCCTATGATGAAGCAGAGGAGTCGCTTCTTGGCAATGTCTATGTAGGCAAGGTGCAGAATATTGTTAAAAACATTAATTCTGCCTTTGTCGAAATAGGCAAGGATATGGTCTGTTTTTATTCCTTAAACGAAAATGAAAATCACAGATTTTTAAATGTTAAGAATAATAACAGACTTTGTCAGGATGATTTAATACTCGTACAGGTTTCAAGAGAGGCTATTAAAACAAAGGCTCCGTCGCTGACCTCAGATATCAGCTTTAACGGAACCTTTGTTGTGCTTTCTATGGATGGCAAAAATCAGGTGGCAGTATCCTCTAAGATTACTGATGAGAACTACAAAAAAAGAATACGTAACAGACTGCTTCCGCTGGTTAAGGATAAAGGCTATAGCCTGGTAGTAAGAACCTCGGCATATGGGACTGCTGATGATACCGTTTATGAAGAGGCTCTCAAATGGACTCAGACTGCGGACGAAATTATTCTTAAATCAACCTGCCGTCCTAAGTTTACCTGCCTTTATAAAAAAGAGGCACAGTATATTAATGACATCAAGGAGGCAAAACTTGGCTCTGAGGATGTGGTAATTACCGATATACCGGAGCTGTATTCTGAGATTGCAGACAGCCTTTTCTATAAGGAGGGGCATTTTATGCTTGATTTCTATGAGGATAAGCTATTGCCATTATATAAGCTGTACAATCTTGAAAAACTGTTAAATGAGGCTCTTAGAAAGCAGGTGTGGCTGAAATCCGGTGCATATCTTGTTATTGAGCCAACAGAAGCCTTAACAGTTATTGATGTTAACACAGGTAAATTTGACGGAAACAAAAAGAACCGTGAGGAGACCTTCCTTAAGATTAATATAGAGGCTGCCAATGAGATTGGACGACAGCTTAGAATACGAAATATATCGGG
>JAZQLB010000097.1:0-4569 GCA_045542475.1 Lachnospiraceae bacterium
AACAGGGATGGTTATTCTGCCGTTTCTAGTTTCAACATTATAGTTTATGATAATGTGATAGCTTCTATAGCCGCTTGCCTTCCTGTTTTTTACATAATCCTTCTCCCGAATAACCTCCATATCACTTCTGTTCTTAATAATATTAACCACATCATATATATCATCAACGAACTGGCACATAATTCTAAGCCCGGCAACATCCTCAATAACGTCAAAAACTTCATCAATAGGAATTTTTCTCATCTGTGCCTTTTCGATAATGCTTGATATCTTTTTGACACGACCGGTAACCTGCTCAATAGGCGAATAGCTGCCCTCCTGTCGGTATTCACTTATAATATGATTAAACTTTACCAAAAGTTCATTAACTGCCAGCTCATAAGGTGCAAGCAGTTCCCTCCATAACTGTATTTCCATTTATTAACTACCTCCCATGCACGCTTTATTAATTCATACTCTCAAGCAATGCGATTAAATAATTCCAGATTTTTATTGTTGATTTAATTGAAAGACATTCCTCCGGTGTATGAATATCCTTCATATTTGGTCCGATTGATATCATATCAAGCTGTGGAAGCTTCTCCGCAAAAAGTCCACACTCTAAACCTGCATGAATTACACATACATTAGCCTTCTCGTTAAACATATCTTCATAAAGCTTAACAGCTTTATCTCTGAATGGCGACTGTGGTCTGTATGACCACTCAGGATATTTACCTGTTTCAATATATTCTCCACCGAAAAATTCAATCATATAGCGAAGCTTATCAGCTAAAGCCTGCTTTGCAGAGCCTACAGAGCTTCTGACAGAAAAGCTGATTGTAATAGCTTCGTCATCCATAGATAGAATACCAAGATTAAGTGAAGTCTCAACAAGTCCATTTATATGTCCGCTCATTTTTTGTATTCCATTAGGAACATTCATAAGAATAAAAGTAAATATCTGCTTAGCCTTCTCACTGATCACCAGCTCATCAAATTCCCCTAAGTCTTCAAGCTTAATCGTAATCCCTTCATCCGTACCTGAATACTCTGCCTTAAGCTGTGCCTCAAGCTCCTTACAAATGGTATTAAGGACAGCTTCATCCTCTTTATCAAGACAAATATTAACACTACACTCCCTTGTAATGGCATTATCCATTCTGCCGCCCGTTAAGGCTGAGATTCCGTAAAATAGTTCCTCATTAAGATTGAATAAAAGTCTTCCGAGAATAATGTGTGCATTAGCTCTTCCCTTATTAATCTCAACACCTGAATGTCCGCCAAGAAGTCCTGTAATGGTAATTTTATATTCATTACCCTTCATTGGAGTATATTCAACAGGAAGCTTAAGACCTGAACGCATACCACCGGCACAGCCCACAATAAAGGTTCCTTCCTCTTCATTGTCAATATTAATCATATATTTGGCTGATAATACAGAAGCATCAAGAGCCTTGGCACCATCAAGACCGATTTCCTCATCAACTGTAAATACCGCCTCTATAGCAGGTGCCTTAATACTTGTATCATCAAGAATTGCCAACATATATGCTACTGCAACTCCATCATCGCCGCCAAGTGTAGTTCCTCTTGCAGTGATATAGTCACCATCAATATATATATCAAGTGCATCCTTTTCAAAATCATGCTTACTGTCCGACACCTTCTCACATACCATATCAAGATGTCCCTGCAGCATAACTGCCGGAGCATTTTCATAGCCTGCATAAGCAGGCTTGTAAATAACCACATTATTATATTCATCCTGATAGTATTTTAAATCTCTTTCCTTGGCAAATTCCACACAGTAATCACTGATTGCTTTTGTATTCCTTGAACCATGAGGTATTCTTGTTAATTCCTCGAAATAATAAAATACCCTTTCAGGCTGTAAGCCTTCTAAAACTCTGCTCATTCTAATCCTCATTTCCATTATGCATATTAAATTAATTGCCTGTGTATTTTTTACAAAGAAATACACATATTCTGTTTTATTTTGCCACAAAATCAAGTAAAAATCAATGCTTTGTAGTGCTAATATAAGCATATATAAGCATATAAATAATAAAAAAAACTAAATTATGAAAAAAAACACCTTTTTATTTATAATGTTACTTATTATGACCATGCTGATAATGCGGTCTGATACTGCTTTGGCAGGAGCACGATATGGCTTTATACTGTGGTATAATACACTTCTGCCAACACTGCTTCCCTTTATGATATTGTCAAACATTATTATAAAAACCAATACCGCCCATATAATAGGCAAATATCTACAGCCTGTAACAAAGCTGCTTAAAATCAGTAAAAACTGTGGCTATCCCATTGTTGTAGGCTTGTTATGCGGCTATCCCATGGGAGCATATGTGTGCGCACGCCTTAATGAGCATGAGGATATAAATAATTATGAAACCAACTATCTTAGCGCTATATGTAATAATGTCAGCCCTATGTTCATGACAAGCTATATCTGTATAAGCTCACTGAAAAGCAGCGGATTAATCCCCTTTGTTATTATAAATATGCTTGCCGGAAGCCTTGTGTCTGCTATTTTGTTAAGAAATGATTATTCTGTAAAAAATAAGCATTTATATAAATTATACACTCAGAATAAGAGCAGCGAAAGAATTACCTTAAGAGCTTTTGCACAGGTTCTTGATGATGCCGTTAACAGCTCTCTCACTGCAATATTGAAGCTTTGTGCGTATGTGATTATTTTCTCGATTATAAGCTGCTTAATCAGCGAGATAAGCTTTCTGCCAGCTGTCATAAAGGCAATAATAACCGCCTTCCTTGAAATAACCTCCGGTATAGCTGCAATAAGCAGTCTTGATATTCCGCTTCAGGCAAAATACATTCTTATTCTGACTACTACCGCTTTTGGCGGACTGTCAAGCATATTCCAGACTGCTTCTCTTACAAGTGGCAGCAGTCTTTCCATAAAAAAATACATACAGCACAAAATTGTTATCAGCCTTGTTACTATGGTGACTGCAATATTTGTGGTGTATGTATTTAAAAATTATTTTTTATAGCTTATAAAAAAGGCTTTTTAAGCCTTTTTTATTTATGTATTATTCTTCATCCTCGTCTTCTACATATTCAATCTCATGCTCCGGCATCATATCTTCTTCATCCTGTTGTTCATTAATGCCTGAAAGCTCACGTCTGTTGGCAACAACTACATTAAGATCCTTATCAAGTGAATTCAAAAGCCCTTCATATTTAGCTCTGTTGCTCTCAATTGAATGTTCGATAATCATCTGAAGATTAGCTAACATATCATCCGTATAGCGAACAGCGCCGTAACGCATCTGATTAGCTTCTTCAGTAGCCCTGTCAAGAATCTCCTGTGCCTGCATATATGCCTGCTCTCTTATTTCCTCTGCCTCTGCATATGCTCTCTGCATAATCTCGTGCTCATTAACAAGCTCCTGTGTATGTACCTTGGCAGCATTAAGAATCGACTCAGCCTGATCTTTTGCATCTGCAAGAATGGCATCCTTATTGCTTATAATTTTCTGATACTTCTTAATTTCATCAGGAATTCTAAGACGTAATTCTCTTAAAAGCTCCTCTAACTCATCCTTTGCTACACTTACCTTGTTGTTTGAAAAAGGAATAGGTTTACAGTTTTCAACATACTCCTCAATCTCAGCGATAATCTGCTCTAATTTGCTCATAAAATCCTCCCAATTTATGCTCTATACTTTTCAAGAATGCGTTTCTTGACATTCTCAGTAACGAATTTAGAAATGTCACCACCAAATTTTGCAACTTCTTTAACAACGCTGGAGCTAAGATAAGCATAATTAAGATTAGTTGCAAGAAATATTGTATCAACCTCAGGTGCAATAATTCTGTTTGTCTGCGCCATCTGAAGCTCATACTCAAAATCCGTAACCGCCCTAAGACCACGAACTATTGTACCCGCCCCATAATCTCTCGCCATATCAACCAAAAGACCATTCTATGACACTACTTCGACATTTGTATATTCTTTAATTTCATTCTGCAACATTGTAACACGTTCGTCAATTGAAAACAACGGAATTTTTGAACTATTTGTTAAAACTCCAACAATTAATTTATCAAAAAGCTTGGATGAACGGGCGATAATATCAATATGACCTAAAGTAACAGGATCAAAACTTCCCGGATAAATAGCAATCTTCATTAAGCCACCTCCATTTATTATAATCATTTTAAAAGTATATACCTCATCAATACCCAGGCTTCAATACAAGGTGCGCCTGCACCTGCCGGAATAAATATATAGCTATGTCAAGCCTGCTTGTAAATAGCTATATATTTATTCCGGCAATGCATCGCAATGTGCATGTATTGAACCGTCCGGGTTACAAATTATCTTATTTGCAATCCAAAAGACCTCTATACTCTCTGCATAAACACATGCATATTCGTCTTATACTGCTTGACCTTATAAATATTATAACCTAAATCTGCGGCATAATCAAAATCTGTTTTATCAGAAGCTTCGACAACTATTGTCGTATCCTCTGTAACATACGGTGCTTTTGCAAGATATTCCAACACCTGCTTCTCATATTCATTGTTATAGGG
>JAZQLB010000098.1:0-18781 GCA_045542475.1 Lachnospiraceae bacterium
TATTCTTCATTATACTACGCTGATACGTTAGTGCGCAAGCAAAAAAGATATTATTTTCATTCCTGCTATAATGGTTTGAAAATAATATCCTTTTAAAGCCGCTAATTCTTAACCTTTATGCTAAGTATTATTTTTTTCGTAATTTTTACAATTAACCAAATAATTAATACTATTAATACAATAGCAACAATTACTATTCCTATAATTGCAAAGAAATATATATTAGGATTTTTAATCAGCTCAATAAAATTCCAATTGTCATTAACAGTCTTTCTTCCCTCCAGAGCAGAATATTTCTGAGGAATCTGTGACACACCATTTTCATTTTTTTCAAAGGAAGTTAGATAGGTAGCAAGAGCAACCCATTCCTTAACCTCTTCTCCCGTGCTCAGATTATAGATAATACACGATTCATAATCCGTTACAGGGTTACCGTTCTTATCCTTCGGAACAAGGGATATAAGTCCATAGGATTGTTTTTCAACTGCACCCAGCATCTGCAATGAATACAGCCCCGTTACCACACGGTACAGCTTATCGTCCTCTATCTCCTCTATAATCCACTCGCCTGTGGATTCATCCATGCCACGAACAAGTGAGACATCAAATACCTTATTTAGAATAATTCTATGTTCATTTAATGACCATATCATTCCGCTTGGGTAAAGCTGTACTGTAGGCATTAATGGCGAAAGCGATGCATCCAGCTCTGCCACAATCTTTAATTCCTTACCGGTCAGATAGGCACTTACCAAAGGATAACCAGCAATTCTGTCCGCTCCGATACCAAGAGAGCTTACATCAAATACATCAGATACTGTTATATCACCAGCTCCGAAAGAAGCTCTGACCACACCGGAACCCACAATGGCAACATCCACCGTCTCGTAAGCCGCTCCTTCTGCCTGCTTAACTGCATACATATAAGAATCCGAAATCAGATTACCAAGCGTATCCTCCCTATGCTCACTTGCAAACTCGTCCTTAGAGGTAAACGCAAAAGTACTATATGCCAGAACCTCATCAAATTCATATCCAAAACGGTTAAGATAATCCTCTCCCACAAGCTCTTTATATACAGAAAGCTGCTGTGTTACCGTTTCATCCTTATCCACTGATTCATCCATCGGATATAAGGTATATTCATCTACCACCCAACGCCCGTTACCATCCGGCAAGACAGTTATACTTCCTAATTTTGTTCCATAACAGCCTGATGATATAATATATGTGTTTTCATATACTATAGGCTCTGCAAGCGTGGTATGGGTATGTCCGCTTATAATAATATCAATCTCCGGAACAGCCATTGCTAACTGCTCATCCTCCGACTTATTAATGTCCTCCCATGTTCCACTGTGAGAAAGACAAATAATAATATCTACATTTTCGTCCTTAAGCTGTGCAACAATATCCTTTGCCGTAGCAATGGTATCCTCAAACACCAGTCCGCTTTCCGGTGCACAGCTTTCAGAATCCTTGCCCATAAGTCCGAAAATACCAGCCCTTATGCCATCACGCTCAATAATGGTATATGCCCCGCCACCATAATTATCATAGGCTTCCTTAAGCCTCACAGCCTCATCACTGGTATTCTTTGACCAATCAATATTTGCACAAAGAAAAGCCGGAAGTGCAATATTCTCCGCCTTTGCAATTCTTACTGCACTATTTAACATATTGGTAACACCCTCTGCGCGATAATCAAATTCGTGGTTACCAAAGGTAGTGGCATCAAAGCCCATTCGTCCAAGCATAACAAGCTCTGCTGCCTGTGTTTCATATACGACCTGATAAAGAGTTCCCATGGAGAAATCTCCCGCATCAAGTAAGAATGTGGTATTTCCCTCTGCCCTTATCTCATCAATCTTAGTTTTAATTCTGGCAAAGCCTCCTATCTCGCCCTCCTCCTGCTCTAAGGGGTCAAGATGGGAATGTAAATCGTGGGTAAAAATAATAGTCAGCTCCTGCTTTTCACCATCTGCATAGGCTGTAGTAGAAAAAACAGCCATAACAGCAACCAATAGCAGTAATAATGCCGGCATTCTGCATTTAATGATATTCTTTAAAATATTTTTCATAATATAATTCTCCTGATACATTAACTTTCCAGAGGCTATTCTAACATATTGGATTATTTCCGTCACTAGAAAAATACATTCATCAATAATAAAAAGCTGCCACACTTTTTAGTGCAACAGCCATATACCATATGCCTCTATCCTATTAACAACCTCGTATACTCCGTTTCCGGCTCCTCAAATATCTTCTCCGTCTCCCCAATCTCCACTATCTTTCCACTCTTCATAACCATAATTCTGTCACACATCTGATACACCACATCAATATCATGTGAAATAAAAATATAGGTAAGTCCCATCTCCTCCTGAAGCTTAAGCATAAGCTCCATAATCTGTGCCTGAATGGTTACATCAAGAGCTGATAAAGGTTCGTCCGCTATTACAAGCTGTGGCTTGGCAATGAGTGCAGCCGCAATACTTATTCTCTGTCTCTGACCTCCACTAAGCTCATCAGGGCGGCGGCTCATATATTCTCCGCTAAGACCTACCTTTTCAAGCATCTCTGTTACAAGGGTCCTTCTCTCATTCCTATCTTTAATTCCCGAAAGAATTAAAGGCTCCTCTAAGATTGTTCCTATCCTCCACGCAGGATTAAGTGATGAAAACGGATCCTGAAAAATCATCTGTGGTTTTTTTGAATGGTGGATTATTTCTCCTGTATACATTTTATTAATACCCAGTATTGCCTTTGAAAGACTGGATTTACCACAGCCACTCTCTCCCACAAGACCTAATATCTCACCCTTCTTTACCTCAAAGGACACATCAAATAACACCTGTTTTTTGCTCTTTTTGGCAAATGGCTTGTGGTTTTCTTCCTTATAAAAGACATTTAAATTTTTAACCTCAAGAATATTATCTGACATCTCTCTTTCTCCGTTTTCTGTCGGGTATGGAATTAATAAGAGTTTTTGTGTACTCCTCTTTCGGACATTCAAATATATCCTCCGTCCGTCCCTTCTCAACTACTTTTCCATTATGCATTACAACCACCCTGTCTGCAAAGCCACGAAGCAGCTTTAAATCATGGGTAATAAATATCATTCCTATTTTCAGCTCGCTATTTAACTTCTTTAAAAGCTTAATAATCTCCTTCTCTGTGGTAACATCTAACGCCGTTGTAGGCTCATCACAAAGAATAAAATCCGGACGGCATATAATTCCCATGGCAATCATTACACGCTGGCGCATACCGCCGCTTAGCTGATGGGGATATTTATCATACAAAAGTGCGGAATCCTTTAGCTGAACCTCATTAAGTGCCTGCAAAACCCGTTCTCTTAATTCGTTTTTCCCTGCAATTCTGCTCGCTAAGCCCCTGTCCTTTTTATTTCCCTTTTCTAATTCATCCTCTCCATGCAGTATTAAAGCCTCCTCAAGCTGCCTTCCGATTCTCATAGTTGGATTAAGACTAGTCATTGGCTCCTGAAAAATCATTGACACCTCATTACCTCGAACCTGCGTAAGCTGTTTTTCGTTAAGTGTAAGCAAATCTCTTCCATTAAGCTCTATACTGCCATCTGCAATCCTTGCATCCTCTGCAAGTAATCCCATTATTGACAAGGCGGTAATGGTTTTTCCTGAGCCGGATTCACCCACTATGCCTACTATCTCTCCCTCTTTTACTGATATATTCACCTCATCAAGTACTCTTTTTCCCGGAAATTCCACGGACAAATTACTAATCTTAAGCATCCTGATTCCTCCTTACACCCTCTCCCAAAAGAGAAAATCCAAGAATAAACACCACAATTACAAGCCCCGGCATAAGTGCATACCATGGTGCCGAAAACAGAAAGCTCTGCGCCTCTGAAAGCATACTTCCAAGACTGGCATCCGGTGGCTGAATACCGATTCCAAGATAACTAAGTCCTGCCTCTGCCAGTACCGCATTATTAAAACCGATGGTAACTGTAGGCAGCAGTGTAGGAATAATATTAGGAAAAATATGCTTAAATATTATCCTTAAATGCCCTGCTCCCATAAGCCTTGCACTTTTCACATAGTCACGATTCTTAAGGTTAATATACTCACTTCTTGCAATTCGTGCAAAGCTCGGAATGAATAAAATTCCAAGGGCAAGTATAACATTATACTTGCCGCTGCCTGCCACACTCACTATAATAAGTGCCAGCAATATGCTTGGAAAGCCATTTAACATATCGTTAATTCTCATTACAATATCATCCACTATACCGCCAAAATAGCCGGTTAAAGCTCCGATAATTGTGCCTATTGTTCCTCCAATAGCCACAGTTGATACAGCTACAATTCCAGTCATTGATATTCCCTTCATAACCCTGCTGAATATATCCCTGCCAAAATTGTCCGTTCCCATAAGGTGTTTGAATGATGGTGCAAGAAACTTGTCTTTGGCACTCATCGCATTAGGGTGATATGGTGTATAAAATATTCCTATAAGCATAAGTAACACAAATAAGGCAGTAATAATACTTCCTGCCTTAAAATATCCGTTCTGCTGCTTGTACCATGCTAATACTTTTTTCATTCTTCACCTCATCGGAACCTTACTATTACTCTTCAATTCTAGGGTCAATATATTTATACAGCACATCAATTATAAAATATATCACAACAACACTGAAAACAATATACAGCATAATCGCCTGAACCACCGGATAATCTCTTGTAGAAATAGAGGATACCAGCAGTCTTCCGATTCCCGGCAGACCAAATACCTGCTCCACAACAATGCTTCCTGCCGCGACCTCCGCCGCAATAATACCAATGAATGTTATTACCGGAATAAGGGCATTTTTAAGTACATGCCCGAACAGTACCCTTTTCCTGTCAGCACCTTTGGCAAATGCGGTTCTCACATAGTCTGATTTTAGCTGTACAAGAATTGAATTTCTAAGAAAGCGCACTGTCATGGCAATCTTAGGAATTGCCATGGCAAGCGCCGGAAATAACATATATTTTAAATACGCCCAAATATCATCTCTATAACTTACATACTCTCCCGGTGTAAAAAGCTTCATTATAAGCCCTAACACATATATTACGATTATTCCGAGAAAGAAAGAAGGAATACTCATGGTAAACTGGGTAAGCAAATTGATAATTCCATCCACATATTTATTTTTAGTTCCTCCCCACAGAATTCCAAGTGGTATGGAAATAACAATAATAAGCACCAATGACATTCCTGCAAGAGTAAGTGTAACAGGCAGTTTCCCCGCAAAAAGCTTGTTTACACTCATCATATCATTAAGATTCTCCTTGTATCTGTAGCTGTTTCCAAGGTCCCCATGAATAAAATCCCACAGCCAGTCAGCATATCTTACCGCCAACGGCTTGTTAAGACCTAATTCCTCTTCTAAGGCAGCAATCTGCTCCTCCGTGGCTTCCGTTCCCAGAATAGACAGGGCAGGATTGCCCGGTATTACCTGAAATATCAGGAAAATTGCAACCGATATAAGAAATAATGTTATTATTAATGTCAAAAGCTTATTTAATAAATATTTCATGTCATCCTTCTTCTTTTCCCGTCAAAAAGTTACATACATTACTTACAATAATATACTGATTTCATATCCTGAACATAAATAGGGTAGAATTTGTAACCGCCAAGCTCCTTGCTGATTGCAATAAGCACAGGTGGAACTACTGTATATACAGAAGCCGCGTCATCCACAAGCATCTGCTGAAGCGTACGATAGCCCTCATTCATCTCCTCCTGATTAAGGGTTGTTGAAATCTCCTTATACAATGCATCAAACTCAGGATTATTGTAATTAACAAAATTATTCTTAATATCAGACTGGTATCTTACCAATAAGTAGCTTGGTGTAAGAGAGCCTGCAATACCGCTTACGGTAGTCTCAAAATCTCTTCCATAATATACATCCTCAAGCCATGTTGACCAGTCAACGCTCTCTATATGTGCATTAATACCAACCAGCTTTAACTGCTCAATCATTACAGTTGCAGTATCCATATGCATCTGATAATTAGATGGCACGGTAATCTCCATATCAAAACCATCAGGATAACCTGCCTCTGCAAGAAGTTCCTTAGCCTTGTCTACATCATACTCATAACCGATTCCGTCCACATATACCTCATAATCAGGAAGCATACTTGTTCCAACATCCTGTGCTCTTCCCCCGAACACAAAATCATTAATAGACTGTGAATCAATGGCATAGCATAATGCCTGTCTTACCTTTACATTATCAAATGGTGCAACCGCATTATTAACATACAATGCTTGAACAACACTTGAACCATTTGAGCCTATGTTATAGTCAGAGCCCAGCTCGCCTGCCTGGTCATCAGTAAGATATGGGTAAATATCAATACTTCCTGCCTTAAGCTCAATAACTGCTGACTCCGCACTGGCAACAATCTTAAATGTTACCTTATCAAGATAAGGTAAGCCCTCCTGCCAGTAATATTCATTCTTTGAAAGCACCACACCCTCCTGTGGTACATATGAGTCCAATTTAAAAGGACCAGTTCCTAAAATAACGCCTGTTTCTGCTGACGCGGCCGGAATAATCTGTGCCGTAAGGTAATAGATTATCTCCAGATTTGCCTCTGAAAGTACGATATTAATAGTAGACTGATCCACAATGTCAACGCTTGAAACTATTGAAAGAGCCTTAACAAGAGGTGTTCCGTCAAGAATACCTGCGCATCTTTCAATTGAGTATTTTACATCCTCTACAGTAACGGGTGTTCCATCGCTGAACTTAATTCCATCTCTCAAATAGAAAGTATAGATTAATCCATCCTCTGAAATCTTATAATCCTTCGCTACTGCCGGAATAACATTACCATTCTCATCGGGATTAACAAGTCCCTCGAAAATGTTAAACAATATCTCATCAGTTCCTGCCGCTACTGCCAAATGTGGGTCAAGACTATCGATATCCTGCTGTATTCCTACAACAACCTCACCGCCATATGTAGGTTCCCCGGCGGTGCTTTCAGAAACATTATCTGAAGTATTATCTCCTTTCTTGTTGCCAGAGCAGCCGCTAAGTGCAACAGAAAATCCCAGAACCATCACAAGCAATACGCTCATTGCCTTAGAAAATCTCTTCATGTGATTTCTCTCCTTCAAATATATTTCTTATTTAATTATGTAGAAAAGGTGATTTTATACTGAATACTATATGCCTTCGTATATGGGGAATATCACTTTTTCAAGGGGTATTGTATTATGTAATGGTGAAAAAAACAAGTATTTTCTTAAATACATGAAATTTCATGGTTTTTTAATTATGCATTCCGCTACTTTTATGATATACTTATCTATTAGAAAACATCTGTAGCTTTCTGCAGAGAATTGAGAGGTAATTATGAAAGAAAAATTATTAAACCCAGACAAGCTTATGTCCGCCAGATACATAGCCATTGGAATTTTCATTCTGACACTGGATACCTTCATTCCATTTGTAGGTATCATTTCGCTGGTGCTGTTTTATATTGCACTTGACAAACTAATACATGATGAAAATAATCATTTTAAAACTGCCAGGAAAAAGCTTGTTCGAATGACCATAGCATATGTTATTATGAGACTTTCCGTTTTCATGCAGTATGCGAGCTTTATTCCTGATACTGTGTATGTGCTTGTTTCTCTGACCTCAATGGGCTTTGAAACCATATATTTCAACTATTTTTCACACTATTTTACAGAGGGTATGCTGCTTGATGCCAAGAAGGCTAAGGTTAATTACTCTAAGCTGGGCTTTAATACCCCTTGGATAATCTTTGGCGTATTCCTTATTGCACAGTTTATGTGCCGAGTATTCTTTGTAGCACCAATTCCTACAATTGTGGGAGCAATCGCTCTGTTTGCGGCTATGTATTATGCATTTGCGGTGTTCCAGGGTGTGCCGTTATTGTATGGAGATAAGAAAAAAACTATATAATATATAAGAGCTGGTACTGCCCGGACCTTCAAGTCTCCCACAGTACCAGCTCTTTTATTCTACACTATTTTAATATATTGCTATACAATTCTTAACTAACTATTCTAAGTCCTCAGACTCTGTATCAACAGCCTCTGTAACCGTAGCCTCTATTGCCGGCTCCTCACGATGAATACCCATATTCTCCTCACTTATTACAATATGAGTAGGCTCAGC
The DNA here is from genome assembly GCA_045542475.1 of Lachnospiraceae bacterium. GTDB lineage: Bacteria > Bacillota > Clostridia > Lachnospirales > Lachnospiraceae > CAG-882. Next base: position 8,204 of record JAZQLB010000098.1, read on the forward strand.
CTCTGCGCCCAGATAATAATCCTCATCATATCTCTCAGCTTCCCTCTTTGGAATATATCTGTCGATAACCTTATTTAACAGAATTGAGCTTACAAATACCCATGCCGGTACGATAAAGAATATTGACAATGGGAACAATGCCCATGCTGCAAATACCGCCACCGCTGCAAGTAAAAGAAGCGGAACAGTCTGTGTCAGATGTCTGAGTCCCATAAACAATGCGTTCTTAAGGATAGCAGATGTCTTATTATCAAATCTTGAAAGAAGCGGAAACGCATATATAAACATGATTATTACTAAAACCGTAACACCTATTACTGCAAAGAAAAGAATCTTCCATGCAAAGCTGTTACCTACAATACCCATCTGATACAGATACTGTATATCCACATAGATAATCCATGCAACAAGGGCAAATATCACTTCCATTATAAAGCCCTGCTTGAAATTAAGCTTAAATGACTTCCAATAGCTCTTCCATAAATATCCCTCTTCATTAGCTACTGCCTTAAGACTAAAATAATACAATGCCGTATATGAAGAACCAATTGTTACAATTGGTATTGATGTAAGAAGAAACAGCATATTAAGAATAAGAATGTCTGCTACTCTTCCCATAAACCTAAAGAAAATATTATCCATATCAAATATTCTATCAAACATAAAAAAATCTCCGTTCTTCGTATTTATCCGAATGTCATTATACTTTATGAATTTCCAAAAAGCAAACTATTACGGTATTTTTTATTAAATTTTCATAAATGGGTACAAATTTGAAATTTATATGCTATTATATACACATCTTGTTTTAATATGGAGGTTTTAAAATGGCTGGTTTTACAGAACCCTTTTCAGTCAGAGTCAAAAATGAATTCAAAAAAATAAAAGAGCTTAAAGGCTTTAAGAAAAAAATAGAATATATCTGGGAATACTACAAAATCTACTTTATTGTAATTGTGGCAGTTACACTTATGACAATATCCCTTGTAAAATCAATACAGGCAAACCAGTATGAAACTGCCCTTCACATGACCTATATCAACTGCTCAACTGCGGACTATAATGAAGGTCTTGGAATTCTTGAAGGACTTGGAAATGAATTGTTTGGAATTGATGGTAAAGCTACAAGATTTATAATTGAGGGAAGCTGTTATATTGACCCCAATGTATATAGCGAGGACACCTATTCATCCCAGTACAGACTAATGAGCTCTGTAGCTGGTCAGATTAACGACTGCTTTATCAGTAATGAGCTGTTTATGACTGCCTACGGAACCAATGAGTTCTTTATGGATATGGAATTATTCCTTCCTGCCGATTTGCTTGAAAAGGTATCGGACAGACTTCTCTACTATGTGGATGTGGACGGAGTTGAGCGTGCCTTTGGAGTGGACCTTACCGGACTTCCAATAGTTGACACGCTTATGTTCAGCATCAAGCAGCCTATTTTCTCTGTTGTTGCTAATGCTCCACACGCGGAGAATGCTATATTATTTTTGGAAAAGCTGCTTGAATACAAGTAATCTGCTGATATTGTGTCCGGATATTATTCCGTCAGTTCTTTTCTTAATATGTAATACTCATCGGTTTCACCATATGGGGTGAAGCCGATTTTTTTTGCAAGTGCAAGGGATGGGAGATTCGTTTTTTCTGAACATAGATAAAGTTGCGTAAGCCCTAAGTCCGTATATGCATAGCTAAGAATTGCCTCTGATACCTCCATTCCTAAGCCCTGCTTCTGGCAATCTCCTGCAATTATATACCCTAGTTCCTGCTTTTGCTCCCCGTCAATTATTCTGTTACTTATTCCTGCTCTTCCAATAAGCCTGCCTCCTTTATTAAAAACAAGCCATAATCCATAGCCATAGAAATTGTACATATTTTCTATATATGCCTTGGTAAATTCCAGTTCCTCCGCATAGGAATACAGCGGCTCTACATATTTTTTTACATTATCATGGGCATACAGCTCATATAAGGCAGGAAGGTCATCAACCGTCATTTCCCTAAGAATTGTACGCTTTGTCTCAGCAATAATTAAAGGCTGATTATGGGCACGCTTATAAACCATGTTAAAATAGCTCTCCTCAACCTCACACAGCTCCTCTATGGTATATTTTATATTAACCAGCTCCTCTGCTCCGGGATGTGAATAGGCAATAACCGGATATGATTGCAAGGCTGCAGCTTCCGCAACCTGTTTCATATCTGTAATTATCAATGCCTCATTCATATCCAGACCACCAATAAGGCTCTCCTTAGGTGAAATATACATCTCAACCTCCATGCCCTCACTTCTTGAAATATCCACAAACCGGCTGATTTCTTCATTATTTTTCCACATTATTAGAATAAGTTTTGTGAATTGATATTTGTTACGCATTGACTAAAACTCCCTTATTGTATACAATTATCTGGATGACAAAAGGTCAAAATATATCTATGAGAAAGGAAATACACACATGGCACAGAATCCTGTTGTAACATTTACAATGTCAGATGGCGGCGTTATCAAGGCTGAGCTTTATCCTGAAATCGCACCAAATACAGTTAATAATTTTGTAAGCCTTATTAACAAGGGCTACTATAACGGACTTATTTTCCACCGAGTAATTAAAGGCTTTATGATTCAGGGCGGATGTCCTGAGGGCTCAGGCATGGGCGGTCCTGGCTACAGCATTAAGGGAGAGTTTGCACAGAATGGTTTTGAAAATAATCTTCGTCATACAGAGGGCGTACTCTCTATGGCAAGAAGCATGATGCCTGATTCAGCAGGCTCACAGTTCTTCATTATGCACAAGACCTCTCCTCACTTAGATGGTGCATATGCAGCCTTCGGTAAGGTTATTGAAGGTATGGAGGTTGTTAATGCCATTGCAGAATGTGCAACTGACTGGAACGACAGACCAATGGAGGAGCAGCGTATCGAAAGCGTAACTGTAGATACCTTTGGAACAGAATATTCTGAACCTGAAACCTGCTAGTTATTCATATTTCGTTCACATTTAATTTAAGAAACATTCACAAGAAAAACATTTTTTCTTAACTAATTTACTTTATACTAATCTCATAAAGATAAAAAATAGTTAACAGATAAAATTTTTTTCATAACATAGGCTGATATCCCACAAGGGTTATCAGCCTTCCTCCTTTTTTGGGGCATGTCCCACTAATACAAGGGCAAAGATTATTGTAAGCAGACACATCACAATAAGATAGCTCATCGCCGCCCCTCTGATTCCATGCTTCCCAACAAGCATAACCGGGACAGCAATGGAGCATATAAAGGTAATAATATATCCGACAAATATATCCACCTGCCGTCTCATAACCGTAAGTGCATAATACAGTATAATACTTATCGCATTAAAGCCTCCTGCAATAATGAGTATCATCATATCCGCCTTATACCCTGCAAGCTCCACATCGTACAAAAGCGACAGCACCGGTATACCAAGCACTCCTCCGGCAAGTAATGTAACTGCTGTTATAATCAATGCCCATAGCGACATGAGCCACACAAGTTTTACAAACGCCTTTCTCTCTTTATTTTCATAATGTCTTGCCAAGGTAGTAAGCATAGGCTTAAAAACAAAGCCGCTTCCAAGGTTAATCACCATTGTTGGCATATATATAATACCATAAATCAGCGTTTCCTTTGGTGTAAGATTCCATTCCACAATATACTTGGTTCCGTTCCATATCCACATACACATAGCAGAGCCAAGAAACAGAAGAATTGTACTGTCAAACAAGCCCTTCATCTTTGCCGGCTTGAAGGATACCTTAAGTTCCTCAAAGCCCTTATGCCACACAATAACCAGTGCCACTACGCCTACTACTCCGGCTGTCGCTGCTGACATTGATGCAACATATATATCCCTTGTTGCATATGCCAGCACCGTAAATATCAGCATTATAAACAAGGTTCTAAAGGTAAGGGATTTCCCCGATATATCCATTCTTTCATGTCTCTGGAACTCACCCTCAAAAACATCTGCTATTCCATCAAACATTTTAAGTATACACATGGTAATAATAAGTCCGAAGCCTGCCACATCAGCCTTCCCATTCCATATATAAAATGCCCCCACCAGCAAGCCGCACAAAAGCATAAGTCCACTGGTAATCACCCTGAACCCAAAATATTCCTCCGGCTTATACTGCTTTGCGACATCCGTAACCTGAAATGGTCTGATTTCAAAATATCCTACGGTAAGGAGCATCTGTCCTGTGGTAAATGCCATATAAAATGCAGCACCTGCCACCTCTCCTACCATTCTCTTTGCAATTATTACGAACAGGATTGTAGCAAGTGAATATATCACACTGCCCATCATATTCCAGAAAAAAGTTTTTTTATTCATATATTCTCTCTCTATCAAACAACTTATCCATTAATATTTTTAATTGTAGCATAAGCTTATTTCTTCTTCAAGAAAAGTGTTCGATTGACTTATATTGTTTCTGTGCTAAAATAAATCTATACGTTTTAATGGAGGTTATTATGAATCTTGATACAAATACAAAGCTTGCTCTAATGAAAAGAATTGATGAATTTGTTGAGGCAGAACGCCTTAATAATCCGGGCGAGAAGGATACCACTCTTATGATGCCTGAGGTTAATAAGATTGCAGAGGAATATTCCCTTGATGTAACAGATGTATTTATCGCCTATATGGACCATATTGCAATCACCAACAAAAGAATTGCACAGGAAGCAGAAGAAGAATTGGATTTCAGTAAAATAACACGCTTTTATTAGGAGCTCTGTGCAGTCTTAACATAAGCTGTCTGCTATATTCTTTAGATTACAAAAGCTAAAAAGAGTATTTTTACAACCCGGGCAAACAGTCCAAAAAGGTTGCAAAAATACTCTTTTTTATAATTACTTCGTAACAATTGTCTTAATAACATCTACCATCTTATCCATTGATTCGATGCAGATATACTCATATTTTCCGTGGAAATTATGTCCTCCTGTGCTAAGGTTAGGACATGGAAGCCCCATAAAGGAAAGCCTTGCGCCGTCCGTACCGCCACGAATTGGTACAATAAGAGGCTCCACAGCATTTGCCTTCATGGCTTCAATCGCCTTATCTATAATGAACATATTAGGCTCAATTTTTTCCTTCATATTATAGTAAGAATCTTTCATATTAAGAGTTATTGTGCCCGCTCCATACTTGGCATTAAGGTAATCTGTAATTCTTTCCATTGCAGCCTTACGCTCTTCAAATTTAACCATATCATGGTCACGGATAATATACACCAGCTCTGCATTTTCCTCATCACCGCTCATACCGCATAAATGATAGAAGCCCTCGTATCCTTCCGTATGTGCAGGAATCTCAAATGCAGGCAGCATTGAATTAAATTCCATTGCCATAAGCGAAGCATTCTTCATTTTATTCTTAGCCTCACCCGGATGAATATTAGCACCATGCACCAATACCTTTGCCGAAGCCGCATTAAAATTCTCATACTCTATCTCGCCAAGTGCGCCGCCGTCCACAGTATACGCATAATCCGCACCAAAGCCCTCTACATTAAACTTATCCGCACCTCTGCCAATCTCTTCATCAGGCGTAAACGCCACACAAATCTTACCATGCGCCACGCCGCTTCCTATAATCTCCTCCATAGCAGTCATTATCTCCGAAATTCCCGCCTTATCATCCCCGCCAAGAAGTGTGGTTCCATCAGTAACAATTAAACTCTTTCCTATATAATTATTAAGGTGCGGAAAAGTAGCCACATCCATCACAACACCTAATTCCTTATTAAGAACAATATCGCCCCCCTCATAATCCTTAATAATCACCGGCTTAACATTCTCTCCCGAAAATGCAGGTGCCGTATCCATATGCGCAATAAGCCCGATTACTTTCTCATTCTCCATCCCAACAGTCGCAGGAATACTACCATACACATACCCATCCTCATCCATAAAAGCATTCTCAATTCCAATACCCTTCATTTCCTCAACCAGCATATTACCAAGCACTTTCTGCTTCTCCGTGCTTGGGCATTTCTCGCAATCCTCATCCGACATCGTATCCACCACCACATACTTTAACAATCTCTCATAAGCTCTCATAAAAAATCTCCTTTATCTCATTTTTCTTAACTTTCTCTCTCTATCTTTTTCTTTCCATATCGTAAAAAATATATTATAATACTACCATACGAAAAAGGACCTGTCAAAATTCGCCTTAAGTAAATTATCCGGTGTCTAACGAAGTGTTTCGCAGGAGGGTTGATATGTTATTTTTATGGTCTTTTTAGGCTCGCCGGTACTTAAACGCCGTATTTTGGCGTTTTACGTACCGCTGCGCAGCCTAACTAAGCGAAAGCGCGACCATAAAAATAACATATCCAACCTCCCCGCCACACATTCCCCCCACAAATAATTTACTTAAAAGAATTTTCCCTATTCCCTTTTCCAATTTATATGTTATAATAACTTGATTGATAAATTTATAACAAACAAAATATTATTTAACGGAGGTACTTAAATTATGTTAGTAACAGCAAAAGAAATGCTTACAAAGGCAGTTGAAGGCCACTATGCAGTAGGTCAGTTCAACATCAACAACCTTGAGTGGACAAAGGCTATCTTAACAACAGCTCAGGAATTACAGTCACCTGTTATCCTTGGTGTATCTGAGGGTGCCGGCAAATATATGACAGGCTACAAGACAGTAGTTGGTATGGTTAAGGGTATGATCGAGGAGCTCAACATCACAGTTCCTGTAGCTCTTCATTTAGATCACGGCTCATATGAAGGCTGTATGAAGTGTGTAGAGGCTGGTTTCTCTTCAATCATGTTTGATGGTTCACACTACCCAATCGATGAGAACATTGCTAAGACTAAGGAATTAGTTGAAATCTGTGCTAAAAACAACATGTCTCTTGAGGCTGAGGTTGGTTCAATCGGCGGCGAGGAAGATGGCGTTGTAGGTGCTGGTGAGTGTGCAGACCCTAATGAGTGTAAGGCTATCGCTGACCTTGGCGTAACAATGTTAGCAGCAGGTATCGGTAACATCCATGGTAAGTATCCAGAGAACTGGGCAGGTCTTAGCTTTGAGACACTTGCAGGTGTTAAGGAGCTTACAGGTGATATGCCACTTGTTCTTCACGGTGGTACAGGTATCCCAGAGGATATGATTAAGAAGGCAATCAACCTTGGTGTTGCTAAGATTAATGTTAATACAGAGTGTCAGCTTTCATTCGCAGATGCTACTCGTAAGTATATTGAGGCAGGTAAGGATCTTCAGGGCAAGGGCTTTGACCCACGTAAGCTTCTCGCTCCTGGTACAGAGGCTATTAAGGCTACTGTAAAAGAGAAGATGGAGCTTTTCGGTTCAGTAGGTAAGGCTTAATACGCTCCTAAAATAAGGAGGTTTTATGTCAGAGAATAACAATAACAACGAAAACTTAATCAACGAGAATGAGTCTGTACAGGATATTTCCATGGAGGAGAATTCCATAACGGAGGACTCTATGGAAAAGGCTATTGATGAAGCTATTGAAGCGGCTGTTGCAGATGCAATCAGCGATGCCATGGAAACAGCTAATTCTTCGGATATTGCTGATGATACAGAGACCATGGATTCCCAGGATAACAATGAAGACCTTATAATTAATGATGATTTACAGGACGAGGATGGCACCGCCGAGGATGAAGAAGATTCTGATATTCCCACCGCGCCTCCTCACCGTAAATTTGTCCGTTACGGCATTATGGCAATAGCATTAATTATTTTCATCTTCTCAGCAGTTTCTCTTATTCAGATTTTCTCTGAATATAAGAAGGGCGAGGATATTTACGAATCCATTAATAATGCTATTTTCATTACCGAAACAACAAGTATGGTTCCTGAGGGTACTGTAGCAGAAACAACAGCATATGAGACTGTATCCTATGCCGAAATCGAAACAGAATATACACTTGATGCTATTGATATGGCAGCCCTTAACAGCATGAGTCCTTATGCGGTAGGATGGATTCAGATTCCTGCCATTACAAGAAGCTATCCGATTGGGCAATACATAGATAATTCATATTATCTGACACATACATTTACAGGTGAAGAAAACAATGCCGGTTCAATATTTATGGCGGCAGAAAACTATCCTGACTTCTCAGATAAGAATACCATTATCTATGGTCATAACATGCAGAACGGTACCATGTTCGGTATGCTTAATCGTTTTGAGGATGAGACTTTTTATGAGGAAAATAACTCTTTCTTCTATATAACAACCAATGAAGGTATCAGGGCATACGAAATATTCGCTATATGTCTGGTTCCATCAAGATGTGTTATTTATAATATCTCTTTCCAAGATGATACATCATTTAGCGATTTCCTTAACTATGTTGATGAAACCAAGCTGTATGATACCGGTGTATCCGTGCTTCCTACTGATACAGTGGTTACTCTTTCTACCTGTACCAGCGATTCTTCAACAAGACGTGTTGTATTAGGAAAGTACATCGGAACAATTAAAAATTAAGTAAAATAATAAAAACCTCTTGCAATTTGATAGGTTATGGTTTATTTTTTTAATAAAGTAACCGTATAAGTCATATTTGTATGAATGGTCAAAGGCGTTCTGTTTGATCGGAACGCCTTTTTAGTTATTCGAAAGGATTGAAATGATAATGAATAAAATCAATGTAGAAGAGCTTTTTGGCGAAAACGTATTCACCGTTGGTAAAATGAGAGAACGCCTTCCAAAGAAGGTATTTGCTAATCTTACTAAGATTATGCAGTGTGGTGGTGAGTTATCCAGTGCCGATGCCGATGTTATTGCAAAAGCCATGAAGGACTGGGCTGTAGAAAAGGGTGCAACTCACTATACACATTGGTTCCAGCCTCTTACAGGAATCACAGCAGAGAAGCATGATGCATTTGTTACACATCCTGATGCTGACGGCAGAATGATTATGGAATTTTCAGGCAAGGAATTAATTAAGGGCGAACCTGACGCATCTTCATTCCCTTCCGGCGGACTTCGCTCTACCTTTGAAGCAAGAGGCTACACATCATGGGACTGTACCTCACCTGCCTTTGTTAAAGAGGATGCTGCAGGTGCAATTCTGTGTATACCTACCGCTTTCTGTTCCTACAGAGGCGAAGCTCTGGATAAAAAGACTCCACTTTTAAGATCAATGGAAGCTCTTAATGTTCAGGCGCTTAGAATTGTTCATTTATTTGGTAATCAGGAGGCAACCAAAGTTACTCCTTCTGTTGGTATAGAGCAGGAATACTTTATCGTTGATAGAGAGAAATATTTAAAGAGAAAAGATTTAATGTATACAGGACGTACATTATTCGGTGCACCTGCCCCTAAGGGTCAGGAGCTTGAGGACCATTACTTTGGTTCAATCAGAGAGCGTATCGGTGCATATATGAAGGACATTAACATTGCCCTTTGGAAGTTAGGCGTTACAGCCAAAACACAGCATAATGAGGCTGCTCCTGCACAGCATGAGCTTGCGCCTATATACGAGACTGCTAATATCGCAGTTGACCACAATCAGCTTATTATGGATGTTATGAAGAAGGTAGCGAGCCGTCACGGTCTTACCTGCCTGCTTCACGAGAAGCCATTTGAGGGCGTTAACGGTTCAGGTAAGCATGATAACTGGTCACTTGTTACAGACAACGGTGTTAACCTTATTGAGCCGGGCGACAACCCGAATGAGAATGTACAATTCCTTTTTGTACTTGCCTGTATTATGAAGGCTGTAGATACACACGCTGACCTTCTTCGTCAGTCTGCTGCTGATGTTGGTAACGACCACAGACTTGGTGCAAATGAGGCTCCTCCTGCCATTATTTCTATTTTCCTTGGAGACCAGCTTGAAGATTTGGTTGACCAGATTATTAAATACGGCTATGCGAAGCATAATTTAGACGGTGGAAAGCTTCTTACCGGAGTTTCTACGCTTCCTGACCTTCCTAAGGATGCCAGCGACAGAAACAGAACCTCGCCATTTGCCTTTACAGGTAATAAATTTGAGTTCCGTATGGTTGGCTCATCAGATTCTGTTGCCAGCCCTAACACAGTGCTTAATGCCATTGTTGCAGAAGCATTTTGTGAGGCTGCGGATATTCTTGAACAGGCTGATGATTTTGATACTGCCGTACATGATTTAATCAGACAGTATATGACAGAGCATAAGAGAATTCTCTTTAGCGGAAACGGCTATTCTGATGAATGGGTTGAGGAGGCTGCAAGAAGAGGACTTCCGAATATCGGCTCTATGGTAGGTGCCGCAAGTGCCCTTACCACTCCTAAGGCAGTAGCGTTATTTGAAAAATTTGGAATATTTACTAAAGCAGAGGTTGAGTCTCGTGAAGTGATTACATATGAGACCTACACCAAATATATTAATATCGAAGCCCTTACCATGATTAACATGGCTTCAAAGCAGATTATACCTGCTCTTATTAAATACACAACTGTTTTACCAGATTCTGTAGCTGGTGTAGAGGCTGTAGACGCCGATGCAAGCGTTCAGAAGGCACAGCTTGAAAAGGTAACTGCCCAGCTCAAGGAAAT